>NZ_JACBXC010001201.1 GCF_013870535.1 Streptomyces phytophilus
CGCCCGCAGCGGCGTCGGCCGCACCACCCTCTACCGCCACTGGCCGGACCCCGCGGAGATGGTCCGCGACGCCATCACCGAGGGCCCGGCGATCGCGCACGTGCGCCCCACCGGGGACCTGCGGCACGACCTGCTGGGCGAGCTGGACGCGGTCCGCCGCTGGCTGCACGACCCCGTCGCGGAGCGCGCGCTGCGCGCCGTCATCGAGCGCGCCAGCGTCGACGCTTCGTACGCCGGGCTGAAGACCGCCCTCCACGCCGCGGGCTCCGAGGGGCTGCGCGCCATCGTCGACGCCGCCAAGGAGCGCGGCGACCTGCCCGCCGGGCTCGACACCGCGCTGGCGGCCGACCAGCTCTCCGGCCCGCTGCTGTTCCGCCGCCTGGTGGCCGAGCGGACCTTCGACGGCCGGTTCGTGGAGTCCGCCGTGGACTTCTTCCTCGGCGCGTACGGCGCCGCCGCCCCGGGCCGCGGCGGGGGAGGGGCTGTCGGCGCCCGGCCGTAGACTGCACTCGTGGCAGGCAGGATCAACGACGACGACGTGCGGACGGTCAGGAACGCGGTTCCGATCGACGCCGTGGTCTCCGAGTACCTGCAACTCCGCCCCGGCGGCGGTGGCAACCTCAAGGGCCTCTGCCCCTTCCATGACGAGAAGTCCCCTTCCTTCCACGTGAGTCCGGCCAAGGGGCTGTACCACTGCTTCGGCTGCCAGGAGGGCGGGGACACGGTCGACTTCGTCATGAAGGTCGAGCACCTGTCCTTCTCCGAGACCATCGAGCGCCTCGCCGCCCAGGCCGGCATCACCCTGAGGTACGAGGAGGGGGGCTACAACCCCGGCCGGCAGCAGGGCGAGCGCACGCGGCTGCTGGAGGCGCACAAGGTCGCCGCGCAGTTCTACGCGGAGCAGCTCGGCTCCGCGGAGGCGGAGATCGGCCGCGGGTTCCTGGCGGACCGCGGCTTCGACCAGGCCGCGGCGGAGCGCTTCGGCGTGGGGTACGCGCCGGCGGGCTGGGACCACCTCACCCGCTTCCTGCGCGGCCGGGGCTTCACCGACAAGGAGCTGACGCTCTCCGGGCTCTCCCAGGACGGCCGCCGCGGGCCCATCGACCGGTTCCGGGGGCGGCTGATGTGGCCGATCCGGGACATCACGGGCGAGGTCGTCGGCTTCGGCGCCCGCCGGCTGCGCGAGGACGACAACGGCCCGAAGTACCTGAACACGCCGGAGACCCCGATCTACCGCAAGTCCCAGGTGCTGTACGGGGTCGACCTGGCCAAGCGGGACATCGGCAAGCAGGGCCGGGCCGTCGTGGTGGAGGGGTACACCGACGTGATGGCGTGCCACCTGTCCGGGGTGACGACCGCCATCGCGACGTGCGGCACGGCGTTCGGCGGCGAGCACGTGAAGATCCTGCGCCGGGTGCTGACGGACAACTCGCGCTCCGAGGTGGTGTTCACGTTCGACGGGGACGCGGCGGGCCAGAAGGCGGCGCTGCGCGCGTTCGAGGACGACCAGAAGTTCGCCGCCCGTACGTCGATCGCGGTCAGCCCGGGCGGCATGGACCCGTGCGACCTGCGGCTGGCGAAGGGCGACGAGGCGGTGCGGCAGCTCATCGAGGAGCGCTCGCCGCTCTTCGGGTTCGCGATCCGCTCGTTCGTCACCCAGCACAACCTGGAGACGGCGGAGGGCCGTTCCGCGGCGCTGGAGCAGGCGGCGCCGGTGGTGGCGCGGATCAAGGACGTCGCGATCCGGCACGAGTACGCGGTGCGGCTCGCCGGGATGCTGGGGATCCTGGACGAGCGGTTCGTGGTGGACCGGGTCCGGC
>NZ_JACBXC010001202.1 GCF_013870535.1 Streptomyces phytophilus
CCCCGGCTCCCCTCCGCCTGACCGCCGCCGCTCACGCGTGACGGACGCCCGGGTCACGGACGGACGCCCGGGTCAGGCCGGCTCCACGCCGGCAGCGCCGCGTGCCCGGTCCCGGGCGGCGCGGGGCCGAGTCGAAGCAGTGTGCTACCGCCGGGACTTGGCGATCTCCGTGAGGGCGAATGCCCGGAAGTCTGCCTTGGGGATGTCCTGGGCGATGCGCTCCGCCGCCTCGGCGTCGACCGGCGCCAGCGCTTTGACCAGGTGCCACAGGGCGTACGCCCGCTGGTCGCGGTCCATGATCCGGTCCGCCGTCCGCCTGGCGCGGTCGGCGTAGACCGGTCTGCGCGGGGCGAGTTCGGACTGCAGGAGCACGATCTCGACCAGGCGCCTGTCGCGGGGCTCCTCGGAGTCCTGGCGAGCCAGTCGTTCGGCTTCGCGGGCGTAGTCGGCGGCGAGGTCGGGATCGCGCTCCGCGAGGGCCTTCCCCGTATCGAGCAGCGCGTGCGCGATCTCGGACAGGGCGAACCCCCTCCGGTCGCCGGGCAGCCCGCGCGCGACGCGCTCGGCCTGGGCGGCGAACATGTCCACCCGCTCGGTGTCCGTCCCCGCGACGGCTCGTGCGGCACCGGACAAAGCCCGTGAGATGTCGAGGAGTGCGTTCTCCCGCTGCGGCTCCGGGAGGGGCTGGGCGAGGGTCTCGGCCTCGCGGAGGAGTTCCTCCGCCCGGCCCGGCGCGGCCAGGGCCAGGGCCTGACCGGCCCGCGCCACCGCCGTCACGGCCTCACCTGCCACGTCCTGGAGAGATGCGGGGTTCTTCCGGACGATGTCCCGCGCCTGGTGGGCAAGGGCCACGGCCTGTTCGGGGTCGAACCGCGCGAGGCCACTCCCGACATGCGTGAGCGCCCTGGCGAGGCTGTCTTCGAAAAGGTGCTGCCCCGAGGCAGGGAGCCGAGGTACGAGGAGCTGGGCCTCGCGGACGAGGCCGACCGCACGGCGGGGATCCGCGTCGGCCAGTTGCCAGGCCACTTTGGTCAGTGTCCGGGCGATGTCCGTCAGCCGGTCGCCCCGCGCGTCGTCGGAGAGTCCTTCAACGCTGCGCCGTACCTTCGCCGTCAGGTCGAGGACGCGGTCGGGGACGGTGCTGGCCGCCGCCCTGCCGACGCAGTCCGGCAGGGCGAGGGTGAGTTCGCTCAGGGCCTCCCCCCGGTCGTGGCGACCGACTCCCGGGATCGTCCCCTCCACCTCCTCCAGCAGCTCCACCGCCTGGTGGTGATGCCCGGAATCGACCAGAGCCCTTGCGATCTTGACCAGCTCCACCACCTTCCACCGCTGGTCGGCGGCCGCCCTGACCTCGTCGGCCCGGGCGGCGCCCTCCGGTGAGATGCGCGCTGCCTCGTCGAACTCCGACTGTCTGACAGCGGTGTCCCGGTACTCCTCGGCCTCGGCCTTGAGGCGCTGCCGCCATTTCGGCGAGTCCTCCAAAAGCCCGGAGTACGACACCATCCGCAAGGCCGACGACATCTTTCTGAGGTCGGGTATGCGGCGTACGGCATGTTCCGCCTCCCCCACCAGCCAGGTCGCCCGCTCACGGTCGATGGCGGCCACCGGCCCCGCCAGCTGGACCAGCGCCGCGACCCGGTCGAGCGGGTCCGCTACGCCCATGATCGTCCGCTCGGCCTCGTCCACGAGGGGCCCCGCGCGCGGCGGGTCGAGGGTGGCCAGGCAGACGGCGGCCTTCGCGAGCAGGAGGGCACGCCGGGTGGCGTCCGCGACGTCGGGGCTCCGCCCGATCACCTCGTCGGCCAGGCCCCTGGCCCCG
>NZ_JACBXC010001203.1 GCF_013870535.1 Streptomyces phytophilus
GCCCACGCCCTCGGCGAGCGACTGCCGGTAGCCGTCGACCGCCGCCGGGACGGCGCGCAGCCGGGCCGCGATGTCCGACCAGTCGTCCTCGCTCCCGGTCGGCATCAGCGTGAAGCACTCGCGCAGCAGGTGCGCGGGGGAGTGGATGTTGCTGACGGTCCGCAGGCCCTCCTCGGCGTCGTGGACGGCGAGTTCCGCGCTCAGCCGCTCGCGCAGGAGCCGCCCGCAGCGCCGCTCCGCGTCGCTGTCCGCGCCGGGCTGCCGCTCGGCCTCGTCGAGGGCCGCAAGGGTGGCGCGGCCCAGCTCGGCGACGGCCTGTTGGCCGTCGGGGGAGAAGTCGGGGAGAGTGCGTGAACTCTCCGGCACGCCGAGCATGGTGCCGCTGATGGGGTCGAGGTCGATCAGGTCGTCGACGTAGGCGTCCGCCACCTGCCGGGGCAGTCGCTGGTTCGTGGAGTCGGGCATGCGGGCCATCCTCGTACACGGGGGCGGGCGGCGTCATCACCAAAACGGCCCCACGCCCTACGGAGGCAGCAGGGGCCCGCACTCCCAGTGCTGGAAGACCAGCCGCGTCTCCACCCGGGCCACCTCCCGGCGCGAGGTGAACTCGTCCAGGACCAGACGCTGGAGGTCCGCCGCGTCGCGTACGGCGACGTGCAGGAGGTAGTCGTCCGGGCCCGTGAGGTGGAACAGCGCGCGGGACTCGGGCAGCGAGCGGACCCGCTCGACGAACGGGCCGATCAGGTCGCGGCGGTGCGGGCGCACCTGCACCGCCAGCAGCGCCTCCAGCCCCCGGCCGAGCCGCGCAGGGTCGATCGCGAGCCGGTGGCCGGTGATCACGCCGGCGCGGCGCAGCCGGGCCACGCGGTCCAGGCAGGTGGAGGGGGCGACGCCCACGGCGGCGGCCAGATCGCGGTTGGTGGTCCGGGCGTCGTTCTGCAGCACCCGCAGAATCTCCAGGTCCACCGGATCGAGAGCAGGCGAATCGGGCATCGGCCGAACGTAGCACGGGCGATCACGCCACCGGCCCGTACGACCTTCAGCATCGGGACATGGAGACCCCGACGCGTTCACTCGCCACCGAGGCCGTGCACGCCGGGCGCGAAGACCTCGCCGCCCTCGGCCTGCACGCCGCCCCCCTCGACCTGTCCACGACCTACCCCTCCCCGGACAGCAGGGGCGAAGCCGCCCGTATCGACGAGTTCGCCGCCACCGGCGCCCCGCTCGAAGGACCGCAGGTCTACGGCCGGCTGGGCAACCCCACCGTCGCCCGCTTCGAAGAGGCCCTCGCCCGGCTGGAAGGCACCGAGTCGGCCGTCGCGTTCGCCAGCGGGATGGCCGCGCTCAGCGCCTGCCTGCTGGTACGCGGCAGCCTCGGCCTGCGGCACGTCGTCGCCGTCCGGCCGCTCTACGGCTGCAGCGACCACCTCCTCGACAGCGGGCTGCTGGGTACCGAGGTGACCTGGACCGACCCGGCCGGCGTCGCCGACGCCCTCCGCCCGGACACCGGCCTGGTGCTCGTCGAGACCCCCGCGAACCCCACGCTCGCCGAGACGGACCTCAGGGCCGTGGCGTACTCCTGCGGCTCGGTCCCGCTGCTCGTCGACAACACCTTCGCCACCCCCGTCCTGCAGCGCCCCGCCGCACACGGCGCCCGGCTCGTGCTGCACAGCGCCACCAAGTACCTCGGCGGCCACGGCGACGTGATGGGCGGCGTCGTCGCCTGCGACGAGGAACTGGCCGGGGCGCTGCGGCGGATCCGCTTCGCCACCGGCGGCGTGCTGCACCCGCTCGCCGGCTATCTGCTGCTG
>NZ_JACBXC010001204.1 GCF_013870535.1 Streptomyces phytophilus
CCTCCGCCCCATCCGCGTGCGCGACCAGCGCGCCTGGCGGGAGATCAACCGGCGCAACCGCGACTGGCTGCGCCCCTGGGAGGCCACCATCCCGCCCCCGCCCCCCGGCACCCCGCACACCCGCCGCCCGACGTTCCGGCAGATGGTCCGGCACCTGCGCAGCGAGGCGAGCGCGGGCCGGATGCTGCCCTTCGTCATCGAATACGAGGGCAAGCTGTGCGGGCAGTTGACGGTGGCGGGTATCACGTGGGGCTCGATGCGTTCCGGGCACGTCGGTTACTGGATCGACCGGGATTACGCGGGCCGCGGTGTGATGCCGACGTCGGTGGCGCTCGCCGTGGACCACTGTTTCCGCACGGTGGGGCTGCACCGCATCGAGGTCTGCGTCCGCCCGGAGAACATGCCGAGCCGCCGTGTGGTGGAAAAGCTGGGCTTTCGTGAAGAAGGTGTGCGTCCGCGCTACCTGCACATCGACGGGGCCTGGCGTGACCACCTGGTGTTCGTGCTGACCGCCGAGGAAGTGCCGGAGGGGCTCGTCAACAGGTGGCGGGGGCTGCGGCACTCGGAGAAATAAAACAAAGATTCGATAGTGCTGCCGTAAAAAGTCAGAAGAAAAGGTCGAGATATCAGCCAGATGGTGCGACACACCGAGCCAATTGGCCCATGCGCTGTCGCCGCGGCCTCTACCGTGTAAGGCGTGAGCAGCAGCGGCCTCATCTACGCAATGATCGTCGGGGCCTGGGCCGCCTACCTGGTGCCGATGTGGCTCCGTAGGCAGGACGAGCTGAACGAAGCTCGTCCGACGGAACGCTTCAGCACCGCCATCCGGCTGCTGACCGGACGGGGCGGGGCGGACCGTACCCAGGAGCGGGACGATCCCGACGCCGGCTCCGGCGCGGAATCCGGCCCGGATCCGGACTCCGCGCAGGACGCCGGGGACGACGACGAGAGCCCGGACGCCGCACCCGCCGCAGGCGGCGTGGTGGACGTCCGGGCCGCTGCCGTGCCCGTGACCGACCCCCGCGCCGCCGCCCCGCGCCCACGCCGTACCCGCAAGGAGACCCCGGCGGCGCCGGTCGTGCGCCAGGGTGTGGCGGCGCGGGTGGACGAGGAGCCGGAGGCGGCTCCGCAGGGGCGTACGGACGCACCGGCCGGCGCGCCCGCCGCCCCCCGCGCCCCGGAGGAGAGCCCCGCCCCCGCCCCTGCCCCCGCCCGCAACCAGCAGCCCCAGTCCACCCCGGAACGCCGGGCGCGGGCACGGGTGCTGGCGCGCCGGAGGCGCACGCTGACGCTGCTGTTCGTGGCGCTGACGGCCGGCGCCGTGGCGGCGTCGGTGGGCGGCCCGCGCTTCCTGTGGGCCGTCGTGGTCCCGGGTTTGCTGCTCACGGCGTACGTCGTCCGCGTACGCACCCAGGAACGCCGCCGCCGCACGTTCACCGCGGACCAGGCCCGCGGCGAGGCGGCGGCCCGCCGCCTGCGCGAGGACCGCGAGCCCGCGGTGCACCGGACGTACGAGAACTCCGACGGCAGCGGTGCCGAGGGGGCCGCCGAGGAGGACGAGGGCGACGCCGACGACCCGTCCGCCACGGCCCCGTTCGACGCCCCTGCGGCGGCGTACGAGGCGGACCGCAGGGCGCTGGTGGAGCAGACCGACCACGCGGAGTGGGTCGATCAGCAGCGCGAGCGCGACCGCCCCGCGGACGCCGGCTGGGACCCCGTACCGGTCCCGCTGCCCACCTACGTCACGGCCCCCGTGGCCCCCCGCGCCACCCGGGGCCTGGACTTCGACGCCCCGGACACCTGGAGC
>NZ_JACBXC010001205.1 GCF_013870535.1 Streptomyces phytophilus
GCACCGTCCCTGGAGAACCGATGACCGACCTCGCCAGAGCCACCGCCCCCGCCGCAGGCGGCGGCACGTCCAAGGGCATCCAGTTCGGCAAGCGCCCCGCCCGGCAGCCCGCCGACGGGGAGATCCTGCGCCTGGGCCAGGTGCTGGGCCGTACCTCCGGCGGCATCCCCGTGCTGCTGGTGCTGGCCTTCGCGCTGACCATGTCCACCGAGTCGTTCCTCACCGGCACCAACCTGGACAACCTCGGCCGGCAGGTGTCCATCTTCGCGATCATCGCCGTCGGCCAGCTCATCGTCATCCTCACCGCGGGCATCGACCTGTCCGTCGGCTCGGTCGTCGGGCTGTCCGGCATCGTCGCCGCCAAGATGGTCTACGACACGAGCGGCGGCCTGCCCATCCTGGCCGCCGTGCTCCTCGCGCTGCTCGTCGGCGCCACCGCCGGGCTCGTCAACGGCCTGCTGGTGGCGTTCCTCAAGATGCCGCCGTTCATCGTGACGCTCGGCATGATGGGCGCCGCCCGCGGCGCGACCCTGCTGCTCAGCGACGGCCGCACCGTGCAGCCGCTCCCGGACGGCTTCGCCGAACTCGGCGGCGGCAGCGTGCTGGGCATCTCCCATCTGACCTGGCTGATGGTGCTCATCACGATCTTCTTCGCACTGCTGCTGCGGCGCACCGTCTGGGGCGAGTACGTCTACGCCGTCGGCTCCAGCGCCGAGTCCGCGCGGCTGACGGGCGTGCCCGTACGCCGCGTGCTCGTCAGCGCGTACGTGCTCTCCGGCACCCTCGCCGCCGCGGCCGGCGTGCTGCTCGCCTCCCGCCTCGGCAACGGCGTACCCACCTCCGGCAACGGCTACGAACTCCAGGCCATCGCCGCCTGCGTGATCGGCGGCGCCAGCCTCTTCGGCGCCAAGGGCAGCGCGCTCGGCGCGCTCGTCGGCGCCCTGGTCGTCGGCATGCTCAACAACGGCGGCACGCTGCTGGGCATCGACCCCTTCTGGCTGCAGATCGTCATCGGCGTGCTGATCCTGGCCGCCGTCGCCACCGAGCACGTCCACAACCTGCGCCGCGGCGGCAAGGCGAAACCGGCCGCCCGCGACGGGCAGCCCGGACAGGCCGGCGGAACGCCACAACCGGATACGGGGGCCGCGGGGGACAAGACTGCCGGTGAGCCGACCCCGACGAAACGAGCGGCACCATGATCATCGCGCACGATCTCGGCACGACCGGCGACAAGGCGTCGCTGCACGCCGACGACGGCACCCCGGTCGCCGCCCTGACCGAGCACTACGGCACCGACTTCCGCGCCGGCGGCGTTGCCGAGCAGGACCCCGAGGTGTGGTGGCGGGCCGTGTGCGCCGCCACCCGGCGGCTGCTGGAGCACACCGGCGTGCGCCCAGCGGAGGTGTCCGCCGTCGGGTTCAGCGGCCAGATGATGGGCGCGGTGCTGCTCGACTCCGCGTACCGGCCGGTGCGGCCCTCGCTGATCTGGGCCGACCACCGCAGCCAGGAGCAGGCCGACCGGCTCGTCGCCGCGCTGGGTGCCGAGCGGGCGTACCGCCTGCTCGGCCACCAGCTCCACCCCACGTACTCGCTGACCAAGGTGATGTGGGTATGCGACCACGAGCCGGAGACCTTCGCCCGGGTGGCCCACGTCTGCCTGGCCAAGGACTACGTCGTCCACCGCCTCACCGGCGTGCTGGCCACCGACCGCTCCGACGCCTCCAGCACCAACGCCTACGACCAGCCCGCCGGCGCCTGGTCCGCCGAGGTGCTGGCGGCGGCCGGCATCGACGCCGCGCTGTTCC
>NZ_JACBXC010001206.1 GCF_013870535.1 Streptomyces phytophilus
GCGAGCATCCCGCTGACCAGGCGGCGCTGGAGCAGTGCGAAGAACAGCAGGCTGGGGATGGTGGCGAGGGTCGCGGCCGCGGCGAGCGGGCCGAGGTCCACGACGCCCTCGGCCCCGAGGAACTGGGTGAGGATGACCGACATCGTCTGATTCTCCGGGGACTTGAGCAGCACGAGGGCGAAGAAGAACTCGTTCCAGGCGGTGACGAAGGAGAACATCAGCGTCGCCACCAGGCCGGGGGCGAGCAGCGGGAGCACCACGCTGACGATGGTGCGCAGCCGGCTCGCGCCGTCCACGGCGGCGGCCTCCTCCAGGGAGACGGGCACCGCCTTGACGTAGCCCTGGAGCATCCAGAGCGAGAAGGGCAGGTTCCACACGACGTAGACGAGGATCAGCCCGGGCAGCGAGTCGATCATCCGCGCTTCCTTGAGCAGCATGAACAGCGGGATGATGATGAGCACGAACGGGAACATCTGGCTGACCAGGATCCAGCCGGTGGCCGCCGTGGTGACCTTCGAGCGGTACCGGACCATCGCGTACGCGGCGGGCACGGCGATGGCGACGGCGATGAGGGCGGCGCTGCCGGCGACGAGGAGGCTGTTGGCGGCGGACCGCAGCAGCGGCTGGGCGTCGAAGGCGGCGCGGAAGTTCTCCAGGGTGGGGTCCTGGGGGATCCAGGTGGGGTCGATCTTCCCCAGCTCCTGCGGCGACTTGAAGGCCGTGGAGATCAGCCACACCAGCGGGAAGGCGAGGAAGACCAGGTAGGCCAGCAGGGCGAGGTACTGCCCGGTGCGCCCGGCGGCGCGCTTGGTGCGCAGGCTCGTGAGACTGCTCATCAGCTTGCCTCCTCCTTCAGTCGCTTGCGGAGGAACAGGGTGAGGAAGACCGCGATGACGGCGATCATCGCCAGCCCCATGGCGGCGGCGTAGCCGTACTGGCCGTAGGCGAACGCCTCTTCGTACGCGAAGAGCATGGGCAGCCGGGTCTCACCGCCCGGCCCGCCCTGGGTGAGCACGAAGACGAGGCTGAACGAGTTGAAGTTCCAGATGAAGTTGAGCGCGGTGATGGCGATGACCACCGGCCTGATCGCGGGCCAGGTGACGGAGGTGAAGCGGCGCCAGACGCCGGCGCCGTCGAGGGCCGCGGCCTCCTTCAGCTCGTACGGGACGTTCTGCAGCCCGGCGAGGAGCACGACCGTGGTCTGCGGCATGCCGGCCCAGACGCCCACCGCGATGACCGCGGGCAGGGCCAGGGACAGGCTGGTGAGCCAGCCGACGTTCTCGTCGATGAGGTGGAGCCGGCTCAGCGTCTCGTTGAGGATGCCGGCGTCCTGGTGGTAGACCAGCCGCCACATGATGCCGACGACGACCTCGGGCATCGCCCAGGGGACGAGCGCGAGGGTGCGTGCGAACCAGCGGAAGCGAAGGTTCTGGTTGAGCAGCAGGGCCAGGCCCAGCGCGAGCGCGAACTGCAGGGCGGTGACGCAGAGCGCCCATATGAGCCCGATGCGGAACGAGTCCCAGAAGAGGGTGTCGTGCCGCAGGTCGGCGAGGTTCTGCACGCCGATGAACTCGGTGGGTTCCGTACGGCCGGCCTGCGCGTCGGTGAACGCCAGCGACGCGCCGTACAGCAGCGGGCCGACGCTCAGCACCAGGATGGGTATGAGCGCGGGCAGCAGCAGGAACCACGCGCCGCCGTCGAGGCCGAGTGCGGCCTTCCGGGCGCGCGGTGTGCGCGGTGGCGGAGTGCCGCGGCCGGCGGCCTTCGGTGGGGGTGGTGCGGCAACGCTCATGCGGACTTCGCGC
>NZ_JACBXC010001207.1 GCF_013870535.1 Streptomyces phytophilus
ACGCGGCCGCCCGGCGGGGGTCTGGGGGCGCAGCCCCCGGTTTCGGGAAGGGGCGGGGTCGGGGAACAGTCCCCAACCCGCGGGGCCCGAGGGCCGAAGGGCCGAGCCCTAGTCCGTGTTCAGGACGCGGAGGCGGCGGGACGCCCTGTTCCGGGCCGCCAGCTCCTCCGCCGCCGGGTACCCCACCTCCTCCAGCGTCAGCCCGTGCGGACGCACGACCTGCACCGCCGAGTCCCGTACCGCCGCCCCCAGCACCCGCCCCACCCACTCCGGCTCCCGGTGCCCGTCGCCGACGAACAGCATCGCGCCGACCAGCGCCCGCACCATGTTGTGGCAGAAGGCGTCCGCCTTGACCGTCGCCTCCAGCACCCCGTCCGCCCGCCGCTCCCAGCGCAGGTCCAACAGCCGCCGGATCGTCGTCGCCCCCTCCCGGCGCTTGCAGAACGCCGCGAAGTCGTGCTCCCCGAGCAGCCGCGCCGCCGCCGCGTTCATCGCGGCGGCGTCCAGCGGCCGGTTGTGCCACAGCACGTGGCCCCGCAGCAGCGGGTCGACCCCGCCGGGGTCGTCGCCGACGCGGTACGCGTAGCGGCGCCAGATCGCCGAGAAGCGGGCGTTGAAGTGCGGTGGTGCGGCCGTCACCCGCCACACCCGGACGTCGTGCGGCAGCCGCCCCGCCAGCCGCCGCAGCAGCAGCTCCCCGCGCTCCCCCTGCCCCGCCCAGACCGGCGCCGGCAGGTCGACGTGCGCCACCTGCCCCCGGGCGTGCACCCCGGCGTCCGTACGCCCCGCCACCGTCAGCTCGTACGGCGCGGACGCCCGCAGCACGACGCGCAGCGCCGTCTCCAGCTCCTCCTGCACCGTCCGCCGGCCCTCGCGCTGCCGCGCCCAGCCGGAGAAGCCGCTCCCGTCGTACGACAGGTCCAGCCGCACCCGTACGAAGCCGGCCGCCACCTCGTCACTCACTGCCCTGTTCCTCCCAGCGCGACGGGCCCGCTCCCCCGGAGGGAAACGGGCCCGTCGTCATGCACGAAACGCGTGTCAGGCGTCCTTGGCGTCCTTGGCGTCCTTGGCGTCCTTGCCCTCGGCAGGCTCGGCGGACTCGGCGGCCTCGCCGGCTTCGGACGAAGCCTCGGCCGCCGGCTCGGCGTCCTCCGCGTCCTTCTTCAGACCCGCCGCCGCCTCGTCGCCCGCCACGTCCTTCGCGGAGCGCTTCGTCGCCGCCTCGGCCTCGCCGACCGCTTCCTGCTGCACGGTCAGCGCCTCGACCAGCTCGATGACCGCCATCTTGGCGTTGTCGCCGCGACGGTTACCGATCTTGGTGATCCGGGTGTAGCCGCCCGGGCGGTTGTCGTACCGCGGACCGATCTCGGTGAACAGCGTGTGCACCACGCTCTTGTCCGAGATGAGCTGCATGACCTGCCGGCGGTTGTGAAGGTCGCCCTTCTTCGCCTTGGTCACCAGCCGCTCGGCGTACGGACGCAGCTTGCGGGCCTTGGCCTCGGTCGTCGTGATGCGACCGTGCTCGAAGAGAGCGGTGGCCAGGTTCCGCAGCATGGCGCGCTCGTGCGCCGCGCCGCCGCCCAGTCGGGCGCCCTTGGTGGGCTTCGGCATGGTGTTTCTCCTTTACCGCACCGGCCGTGTCAGGTACCGGTGATCGGGGTCCGGGGGGCGCAGCGCCCCCCGGGACATCAGTACTGCTCGGTCTCGACGAAGCCGGCGTCGGCGTCGTCGTCGGCGCCGAAGGTGTCGGCGGCCGAGGTCGGGTCGAATCCGGGCGGGCTGTCCTTCAGGGCCAGGCCCAT
>NZ_JACBXC010001208.1 GCF_013870535.1 Streptomyces phytophilus
AACGGCGACCAACTCGACCTGCCCGCACGGCTGCCCGCCCCCGCCGCCCCGCTGGCCGGCGAGGCGCACGTGCCGCACCGCTTCGCCTACAACGACACCAACGAGGGCTACACCGGCGCCTACCGCGACTTCGCCGCCTGGGAACGCGCCCTCGACGTGCTCGCGCTGCACGGCGTCAACGAAGTGCTGATCTGCGTCGGCACCGACGCCGTCTACTACGAGACCTTCCGCGCCTTCGGCTACTCCGACGAGGAGATGCGCGCCTGGATCCCCGCCCCCGCGCACCAGCCCTGGTGGCTGCTGCAGAACATGGCCTACTTCGGCGGCCCCGTCTCCGCCCGGCTGCTGCGGCTGCGCGCCGCACTGGGCGCCCGCATCACCGCGCGCGTACGCGAGCTGGGCATGACGCCCGTGCTCCCCGGCTACTTCGGCACCGTCCCCGACGGCTTCGCCGAGAAGAACCCCGGCGCCCACGTCGTCCCGCAGGGCGGCTGGGTCGGCTTCGAGCGCCCCGGCTGGCTCGACCCCCGCGACCCGCGCTTCGCCGAGGTCGCCGCCGCGTTCTACGGCCACCAGCGCGACCTGCTCGGCCCCGCGGGCCTGTACAAGATGGACCTGCTGCACGAGGGCGGCGACCCCGGCGGCGTACCCGTGGGCGACGCCGCCCGCGCCGTCGAGGCCGCGCTGCGGCGCGCCCACCCCGACGCCCTCTGGGCGATACTCGGCTGGCAGACCAACCCGCGCCGGGAGATCCTCGACGCCATCGACCGCGACCGCATGCTCATCCTCGACGGCCTCTCCGACCGCTTCCCGACCGTCACCGACCGCGAGGCCGACTGGCTCGGCACCCCCTACGCCTTCGGCGCCATCTGGAACTTCGGCGGCCACACCCCCCTCGGCGCCAACACCTCCGACTGGGCCGAGCTGTACCCTGCCTGGCGCGACAAGCCGGGCAGCGCGCTGGCCGGCATCGCCATGATGCCCGAGGGCGCCGACAACAACCCCGCCGCGATGTCCCTGCTCACCGAACTCGCCTGGACCCCGGGCCGGATCGACCTCGACGACTGGTTCCGCGAGTACGCCACCGCACGCTACGGCGCCGAGGACGCGCACGCGGCAGCCGCCTGGCAGGTGCTGCGCGAGACCGCGTACGGCACCACGCGCGCCGACTCCTGGAGCGAGGGCGCCGACAGCCTCTTCTGCGCCCGCCCCGGCCTCGACGTCCGCAGCGCCGCCGCCTGGAGCCCGCAGCAGGACCGCTACGACATCGCCGCCTTCGACGGCGCGCTCACCGGGCTCCTCGCCGTCGCCCCCGGGCTGCGCCGCTCCGCCGCGTACCGCTACGACCTCATGGACGTCACCAGGCAGGCGCTCGCCAACCGCAGCCGACCGCTGCTGGCGCGGATCAAGGAGGCGTACGAGGCCGGCGACCGCGGCGGGCTGCGTGACCTGACCTCCGCCTGGCTGGAGCTGATCCGGCTGCTGGACCGGGTGGTGGGCACCGATCCGCAGCACCTGCTCGGCCGGTATCTCGCCGAGGCCCGCGCCTGGGGCGCCGACCGCGCCGAGCGGGACCGGCTGGAGTACGACGCGCGCTCGCTGATCACCACCTGGGGCCCGCGCGCCGGCAGCGAGGCCGGGCTGCACGACTACGCGAACCGCGAATGGCAGGGCCTGCTCGGCGACTTCTACCACAGCCGCTGGAAGACCTACTTCGCCACGCTCGACACGGCGCTGGCCACCGGCGCGGAGCCGGCCGCCGTCGACTGGTTCGCCTACGAGGACGCCTGGGCGCGCCGCC
>NZ_JACBXC010001209.1 GCF_013870535.1 Streptomyces phytophilus
CGGGACGGGTCAGAGGACCCGGCGCACGTTCACGTCATCGGCCTTGACGAAGCCGATGCGGTGCCCGATCTGGATGATGTGGTACTTCGTCTTGCCGCGGACCACCGTGCGGTCCCCCGGCGCGGAGCCGTCGAAGGTCACCGCGCGGTAGTACTCGCCGGGGACGGTGCCGCCGTAGGAGTACGCCTGGCCGGCCTTGAACTCGTACGGGTGCGCCGAGATCGGCTGGTACGGGATCTCCGGCGGGTACGCCGCCTCCTCGGGGTAGGCCCGGCCGTAGACCGGCACCGACTCCCTGCCCGCCTTGGGCGTGACGATCTTCCCGCCGGTGAACTCGGCGACGGGCGCGCCCGCGGGGTTGCGGAACCAGCCCTTCAGCCCGTGGTACCAGATCGCCACCCAGTCGCCCCTGCGCTCGGCGACCGCGTACCGCTGCCCGGCCGACGCCCGGCTGCCGATGTCCGAGACGTGCATGTCGGACGCCCGGCCGTCGGGGTGCAGGCCGATGTCGGCGAGCAGCGGGGAGTCGGCGTCGGGCTGCGAGTGCAGGATCACCGACGACGACGGCGCGAGCGGGCACGGCTCCTTGGGGTCGGAGCCCGACTCGTAGCTGCAGCCGGTGAACTGCGGCTTGTTGTCCTCGAAGTCCGGCTTGATCAGCACCATCGACTTCGAGATCCCGCCCGGGCTGCGCAGCGGCGCCTTCAGCAGCTCGAAGTAGCGCTCCCAGTCCCAGTACGGGCCCGGGTCCCAGTGCATGCCGGGGATGTTCGGCGTGGTCGTGCCGGGCACGTTGTCGTGGCCGATGATGTGCGTGCGGTCCAGCGGGATGTCGTACTTCGCCGCCAGATAGCGCACCAGCGTCGCCGAGCTGCGCATCATCGCCTCGGTGTACCAGGTGCCCTGGTCCTTGGCGAAGCCCTCGTGCTCCAGGCCGATGGACTTGGCGTTGATGTTCCAGTTGCCGGCCTGCCAGGCGACGTCCTTGTGCTTGACGTGCTGGGCGATGTGGCCGTCGGAACTGCGCAGCGTGTACTGCCAGCTGGCCGCGCGGGTGGGGTCCTGGACCATGTTGATCACACCGGGGTAGCGGCCCTCGGTGTCGTGGACGACGATGTACTCGATCTTCTGGTCGCGGGGGCGGTTCGCCTTGTCGTGGTTGACGTACGCCCCGATGTCGTCCGGGTTCGTCTGCCGGTACGTCGCCGGGATCCACTCGCAGCCGAGCCGCTTCGGGCACTCCACGTCCTCGTCCGCCAGCCGGGGCAGGCCGAGTTCGCCGAGCCACCGCTGGTGCGGGGCCACGGACGGGTCGCCGGCGAGCCGGACGGCCTGGCCGTCGTCGGTGGTGCGGGCGGCGCCGTCGCGGATGGTCGCGTACACCTCGTCGGCGAACGTCGCCGCGTCCTGCTCGTACGCGGCGCCCGCGTACCTGGCGACCGCGCCGTACCAGTCGGCGGGGTCCGCGGAGGCCGGCGCGCCCAGGTCCTCCTGGTACGCGGCCAGCAGCGCGGCGCCCCCGGCGATGTTCTCGGCGGGCTTGGCGCGCAGCGTCGCCGCGTCGGTGCCGGTCAGCTCGGCGGCCCGGTACAGCGTGGTGAGGGCCGGGCCGAACTCCTCGTCGCCGACGGGCCGTTCGGTGTCGCCGCGGGGGTCCTCCGCGGTGCCGCCGTGATGGTCCTCGGCGAGCACGGTGGGCGCGTCGGTCAGGTGCATGGGGCCGTAGCCGGCGTCGGTGCTCGGCTCGCCCGCGTGGGTGTCCCAGCGGGACTCCAGGTACGACACGCCGAGCAGCACGCTC
>NZ_JACBXC010000121.1 GCF_013870535.1 Streptomyces phytophilus
GGCACCGCCAGGTCCGTGCGCCCCGCGAGCCACGCCGCCGCGCCCGGCAGCGCCGCCCGTACCGCCTCCACCTCCGTCACCGCGCGCACCCTCTCGAACCCCGCCCGCATCACATACGGCTCTGCCGTGTACTCCACCGCCTCCGCCCGCCAGGACGCGAGGAACTCGGGCACCGGCAGCGTCGCGTACGGGTGGCCGTGGGGGTCGTGGAGCAGGACCGTCCCGTCGTCCGCGGCGAGTGCGACCACGTAGTGGTCGTTGCCGTCGTAGGGGCTGCCGCCGCTGGAGGGACCCCACGGGGTGCCGGGGTGGTACAGCAGCAGGCCCATGTCGACCGGCCCGACCAGCACCGGCCCCCGCGCGCAGGCCGCCCGCAGCCGCGCCGCCGCCTCGTCCGCGGACCCGCCGGAGGTGCGGTCGCAGCGCAGGCCGAGCAGGTCGACGGCGTCGTCGAGGCCGGTCTCGGGGTCCCAGCCGTACGGGTCGAAGAGGGGGACCGTACCGCCGAGGAGCTGGACGCCGAACGGCGAGCCGGTGAGCGTCTCCACCAGGGAGGGCGAGGGGGCGGGGGCGCCGAGGGACATGACGAGGGAGTTGGCGTAGCAGTAGGGGCCGGAGCCCGTGTAGTCGGTCATGAGTCCAGGCAACGGCCTGACACGGTGGGAGAGTCCAGCGCGCGGGGAGGGGACTGGGGGGCGGCCGCGGTGTGCGTGGCGGGTACGCGCCCGAGGAGCGTCACCGCGAGCGCGCCCAGTGCCAGCGCGCCGCCCAGCCACAGCACCGACCGCGTGCCGAAGCCGTCGACCATCCGGCCGCCCGTGAACGCCCCGAGGGCGATGGCCCCGTTGAACACGGCCACGAACAGCGACGTCGCGCCCTCCCGGGCCCGCGGGGCGGCCAGGCCCAGCCACGTCTGCGTACTCACGGACACCCCTCCGTACGCCAGCCCCCACACGACCAGCAGGACCGCCGCACCCGCCACCGACAGCCCGAGCAGCGGCACGAGCAGCAGGGAGCCGGCGAGCGTGGCGCCGATCACCAGCACGGTGCCGCGCAGCCGCCGGCCCACGCGGGCGCCGGCGGCGAAGTTGCCGGCGATACCGGCGACTCCGTACGCCAGCAGGAGGGCGCCGATCATCGACGGCCCGACGCCCGAGAGGTCCTCCAGGATGGGCCGTACATAGGTGTACGCGGCGAAGTGGCCCGTGACCAGCAGGAACACCACCGCGAGCCCGGTGGCCACCCGGCCGTTGCCGACCAGCCGCAGCACCCCGCCGAGCGCGACCGCCTCCTCGGCGGGCAGCGGCGGCAGCAGCACGGCCATGGCCGCGGTCACGAGCAGCGCCAGCCCGGCGACGACGAGGAACGCGGCGCGCCAGCCGACGAGTTCACCGATGTACGCGCCCGCCGGCACGCCCACGACGGAGGCGACGGCGACGCCGCTGAAGATGAGGGAGGTGGCGGGACCGACGGCCGCGGCGGGCACGAGCCGCACCCCCAGCCCGCCGGCGAGGGACCAGACGCCTCCGAGCCCGACGCCGACGAGTACGCGGGCGGCCATCATGACCGCGAAGCCGGGTGACCAGGCGGCGAGCACGTTGGCCGCGGCCAGGAGCACCATCAGGGAGCAGAGGACGAGGCGCCGGTCGAGCCGGCCGACGGCGGCGGTGACGAGGGGGGCGGAGAGCGCGGCGATGAGGCCGGTGACGGTGAGCGTCAGTCCGGCCGTGCCTTCGCTGACGTACAGCGAACCGCTGATGGGCGTGAGCAGACCCACCGGCAGCATCTCGGACGTGACCACGGTGAAGGTGCCGGCCGCCACGGTCGCCACGGCGGGCCAGCCGCCCGTGACGGGTGCTGCTGTGGGTGCGGATGCGGACAGCTCGTCGAGTTTCGCCATGGCCTCAGCCAAGCCGGGCGGGAGGGAGGGGAACAAGCGCGAAGTGTTCATGCTTCCATGAGGTGAGCTAATCGAACGGCGGCGCGTGACGGCGCCGCGCTGAGGGGCGGCACGGTATGGAGAGCGCAGGTCAGGGGGCTGAGGGCGGGAATCCGGCGGCGGTGGGAAGGGTGGAGATCCGCGAGCTGGAGTGCTTCCTGGTCCTCGCGGAGGAGCTGCACTTCGGACGTACCGGCGAACGGCTTTACGTATCGCAGGGCCGGGTCAGCCAACTCGTCCGCGCGCTGGAACGCCGTGTCGGCGCCCGGCTGGTGGACCGCACCAGCCGCCGGGTCGGGCTCACCCCGGCGGGCGAGGACTTCCTCCGGGCCCTCCGCCCGGCATACGCGGCGCTGCGGGCCGCCGTCGACGACGCCAGGACGGCGGCGCTGGGGGTCGGGAGGCCGCTGCGCCTCGGGTTCCAGGGGGTGGTGGGGTACGGATTCATGGACGCGGTCGGGGAATTCGAGGAGCGGTACCCGGGCTGCACGACGCGGATCACCGAACTCCCGCTGGCGGACCCCTTCGGGGCGCTGCACCGCGACGAGGTGGACGCGGCGGTGGTGCTGCTGCCGGTGGCGGAACCGACGCTGGTACTGGGCCCGGTGTTCTCGGTGGAGCCGCAGTACGCGGCGGCATCACGCCGGCACCCCTTCGCCGCCCGCACGGAGGTCGACGCGGAGGACCTGGCGACGACGCGGATGATCGGCGTGAGCGCCCCGGCCCCGGCCTACTGGCGGGAGGCCCAGGCCCCGGCACACACCCCGGCGGGCACACCGGTGCCACGGGGCCCGGAGGTGGCGACGCTGCAGGAGGGCCTGTCGCAGGTGGCGGCGAACAGGGGGGTGATGCTGCTGTGCAGGCCGACGTCGGAGTACCACCCGCGGGGGGATGTGGTGTATGTGCCGGTGAGGGGGGTGGGGGAGTCGGCGCTGGGGTTGGTGTGGCGGGGGGACAGGGAGAACGGGAGGGTACGGGCGTTCGCGGAGACGGTGAGGGGGAGGGGGTGAGGGGCGGGGTGAGAGGCGCGGGATGGGAGGCGGGACGGGGCTTCGGCCTTGCGGTTCTGGGCTGCGGTGCCCGTGGCGTTCTGTGGTGTGTGCCTGTGCAGTTCGGCGCTCCAGTGCCCGCGCCGTCCTACGCTCCCGGGCCCTCTCTGCCCTCTCTGCCCTCACTCCCGCCCTAGGGTATGCGCCTGGTCTGACAGCGCCGGGGTTTCGGCGGGGGCGGCGGGGCCCGGCTCCTTGGGGCTGGCGGTGTCCGGGGGTTGGCGTCGGGGTGGGGGCGGTGTCGCGTGGGCTCCCCCCGGGCCACCCTGCTTTTCAGTGTGGGCCTGCGTCCGGTGTCAAGGGCGTTCCCTCCGCTTCGCTGCGGGAACGTCGCTACGCGATGGGGCTCCGCCCCACCCATGACACCGGACTCCGGCCCGAAACAGGCCCGCAGCTAAGGGTGGCCCAGGGGGAGCGGCACCCCTTGAAGCCCATACGTCGCGGCCCTCGGACGACGGGGGCCGGCCGGTCGGCGGCGGGCCTGCCCCGTACGCGGACGGTCCCCGTTCCGGTGCCCGAACGGTGTCGGGGCCCTGTCCGGTTACCGGTGCGCCGGGCCCGAGTGGGGGCTTTCGGGCCGGGTGGGGTGTGGGGTGGCGCTGGGTGGGCGAAAGTCGGGCCGCGTGGGTGTTTTGCCCGGGTTTCTGGGCGGTGTTGCGGTGAGTTTGTGCCGGTGGCGCGCATTCCGGGCGGTGTGGGTGAGGGGTCGTGGGGCTTGGGGTGGGTGTGTACGTCTGGGGTGGCAAAAGTCGGGGCTGGGGGCCTGATTTGGGGCGGATCGGGGGGTGTTACCCCGAGTTACGGCCGCATTTCTCCGCTCGGGGCCCCGGGGCGGGCATCGTTGCTCGATTGGCGGGTGGGTGTGCGTCGACCGGTAGAAGTTGCCGTTGGGGTCTCGCTGGTGGCGTGGCCTGGGGCGGTGTCGCGAATGTGTCGGTCGGTCGCAAGCGCTGGAGGGTGGCCGGTCGCGTCGGGCGCCGATTTGCCACCCGGGTCGAGGCGGCTGTTCCGTTTGGAGGCAGATCGGCTGAACCCCCGTTTCCGGAGATCGTCGCCAGCCGGGCCGGTCCCGCTACGGGCTGGCACCCCGCCGACCAGGGCGTCCGCGGGCAGGGCGAGCCCGACCGGCCCGGGTTCCTCGCCGGGGCGGGGCACCGGCAACTGGGCGGTGCCCCGGCTCGGTTCGGGCACCCGGATCGGGGACTGTCCGCGTGCGGGGCGGTCCCGGTGCTGAGGGGTCGGCCCCCGTGGTCGGGGGGTCGGGGCGTATGGGGTTCGAGGGTGCCCGCTCCCCCTGGGCCACCCTTAGCTGCGGGTCTGTTTGGGGCCGGAGTCCGGTGTCAAGGGTGGGGCGGAGCCCCATCGCGCAGCGACGTTCCTGGAGCGAAGCGGAGGGAACGCCCTTGACGCCGGACGGAGGCCCACACTGAAAAGCGGGGTGGCCCGGGGGGAGCCCACGCGACACCGCCCCACCCCGACGCCCAACCCCCGGACGCCGGTTCACCCCAACGAACACCGCCCGCCCCCACGCCGATCCCCCGACGCCGGCTCCCTCCACACGCCACCTGCCCGCACCCGCCCCGCGTCCCCACGTACCCGCCCCACCCATGCACACAGCCACCCCGGGCCCCGGCACCCCGGCGCTGTCAGACCAGGCGCATACCCTAGGGCGGGAGTGAGGGCAGGGAGGGTAGAGAGGGTAGAGAGGGCGCGGGAGCGTAGGACGGCGCGGGCACTAGAGCGCCGAACGGCACAGGCGCGGCAGCCCAGAACGGCACAGGCGCGAGCGCCCAGAACGGCACAGGTGCGGCGGCGCGGCGTGGGCGGCTGGAGCGGTACGGGCGTGTTGAGCGGTTCCTGCGGGCAGGGCCGCATGCGCCGCGGTGGAGGTCAGGTCTGTCGCCACGTTTCCGGGTGCCGTTCCGCATTCGGGCCACCGCACCGTGACCCCCCGCCCATCTCGCTCCGACTTGCTCCCTCAGCGCTACCGTGGGCATCCACTGCGCAATGCGCCTCCACCGAACAGGAGCAGGCCGTGTCCGACTCCTACTGGGAACCGACAGGGCGGCCAGGAGACTTCGGTCCGCTGGCTCCCTGGACTCTGGCGCAGACCACCTACCTCGCCACCACCAACACCCCCGTTCGCTGCCTGCCCGTCGTTCTTCGCGGCCACGTCGTCGGGTACCTCTGGGCCTCCGAGACCGAAGGCGCCGCCTCCTACGTCGGCAGAGCGGGCGCCGGCGCAGTCGGGTTCGACGCCGGTGGGCCGTGGCATCGGCGGTTGGAAGAAGCCTGGGACGCCGGTTTCTCCGCGTGGGAAGCGCTGCAACTGTGGGTCGGTGAACCGGAAGACGCCCGCGCGGGCGCGATCCCGGCCGACGCCGAGGCTCTGGTCCTACCGAACTCCCAGGCCGCGCGGGGCCTCGCCAGCCACGCCGACAGCTACGACCGGCTCCCGTAACGGCGGGCTCAAGCCGCAAGTCCCGGCTGCCGCACCGGCCTTACGCAACCGGCCCGCCCCGGCCCCTCCCGGCCTCTCCCGGCGAAGGCCCTCACGCCTTCTCGATCGTGTAGTACACCTCGTATTGCCAGGAGGACGACGCGCCCGCGTCCCTGCTGCACGACCACTTCTTGTCGGTGCCCGCCTTGAGGTCCCTGATGGGAACATCCAGGGTGAATTGCCCCAGCTTGTCATCCGGGTCGAGTCCGCCGAAGACCGCAACCACCGCCGTGTGTGCCGTGGATACGAGCAGCGAGCCCGACGGGACCGGCAGGGCCTTCGCCGTGGCGGTGATCTTGCCTACCGCCTCCCCGCGCTTCTTCCAGTCGCCTTCCACGTCCTGGTCGTAGGCGGCAAGCCCGAGATGGAGCGTGCTGGCATCCGCGGCGGGGCCCTCGAAGACCACGCGCTGGTCGGACGGGAACGCAAGCTCCTGGCCGTCGTTGATCGCCATGGGAGTGGTCAGAACCGCCTGGGTCTTTCCTCCGGCGGCAGCGGCTCCCACGACGTAGAAGTCGTCAGCTCCGGTCTCGTCGTGGGTGTGGAGGCACTTGACGCGGTCGAGCGTGATCTTCAGATTCATTGCGCCCTTCCTATGCTGCCCGCGAGTGGTCTTCACTCCCGGCAGGCCGACGGCCCGCCGGACGCGCGTGTCTACGGACCCTCACAGCCGTGACCAGGGTGATCCAGCCTCACCCTGCCCCCGTGCGTGGCCCGTGATGCGCCACCCCGCGGAATCTCACTCCAACGGGAAACCTGTCACCGGCACACCGGCACACCGGCACACCGGCACACCGGCACACCTGCACAGCGGCACCGCCGTCGCCGCCGCGCCGACTCCAGCCCCCGCCCCCCAGCGACCCGCCCGCCCCGCCGCCCCCTCCCGGCGCGGGCCGGTCACCGGTCCCGTACTCCCGCCTCCCCTACCTGATGTTCCTCGTGTCCGCCTCCACCTCCGCCAGGTACTCCTCCATCGTCACCGGCCTCCCCCGCACCCCCGGCCGCCGTTCCCACGGCCGCGGCCCCTCCGGGCGGCGGTACTCCACCCCCAGCGCCTCCAGCCGGTCCAGGTGGTGTGCCAGCCGTTCCGCGAAGGCCGCCTCGTCCCGTGACGCCGCGCACCACACCGTCTCCGCGAACGCGCTCATCCGCGGGAACGCCTGGTAGTCCAGCGCCCGGACGTTGTCGATCGCCTCCGTCCACAGGCCGCACTGCGCGCCGATGACCAGGTCCGCCGCCGGGGTGCCCCGCAGTTCCTCCGGGACGGGTTCGAAGGCGTAGACCTCCTCCACCGGGAGGACGGTGCCCACGGGGACCGGTTCGTCCGCGGAGTCCGAGGCGCGGTAGTCGAGGTAGACCTGGCGGGCCGGGCTGGTGATCACCTGGTGGCCCTCGCGGGCCGCCCGGACCGCGCCGTGGTTGTCGCGCCACGACACGATCGTCGCGGCCGGCGGCAGGCCGCCCTCCAGGATCTCGTCCCAGCCGAGCAACTGCCGGCCGCGCGCCTCCAGGTGGGCCGAGACCTGCCGGATGAACCAGCTCTGCAGTTCGTCCTCGTTGCGCAGCCCCAGCTCCGCCATCCGCGCCTGCGCCGCCGGGCTCGCCTTCCACTGGTCCTTCGGGCACTCGTCGCCGCCGACGCAGATGATCGGGCTGGGGAACAGCTCGATCACCTCGTCGAAGACGTTCCGTACGAAGTCCAGCGTGCCGTCATCGACGTTGAGGATGTTCGACTTCACCCCCCAGCCCGTCTCCACCGCCAACTGCGCGCCCGTGTTGCCCAGTTCGGGGTACGCCGTGATGGCGGCCTGCGTGTGCCCCGGCACGTC
Source organism: Streptomyces phytophilus (assembly GCF_013870535.1). Taxonomy (GTDB): domain Bacteria; phylum Actinomycetota; class Actinomycetes; order Streptomycetales; family Streptomycetaceae; genus Streptomyces; species Streptomyces phytophilus. The sequence continues at coordinate 7,318 of NZ_JACBXC010000121.1, forward strand.
GACCTCCGGTACGACGAGGATGTGCCGGGCCGCCGCGTACGCGACGATCTCGCGGATGTCGTCCTGCGTGTAGTAGCCGCCGTGCGGCCGGCCGTCGCCCGTCTCGTTCCAGCCGGGCTTCGACTCCGTGCGCCAGGAGCCGATCTCCGTCAGCCGCGGGTAGCGCTTGACCTCCAGGCGCCAGCCCTGGTCGTCGGTGAGGTGGAAGTGGAGCACGTTCAGCTTGTGCAGCGCCATCTGGTCGAGCACGCGCAGCACGTCGCGCTTGGTGAAGAAGTGCCTGGCCACGTCCAGCAGGACGCCCCGCCAGGCGAACCGCGGCCGGTCCTCGACCTCGACGCAGGCCAGCTCCCACGGGCCCTCGTCGAGCGCGGTACGGCGCAGGGTGTGCGGCGGCAGCAGCTGGCGCAGCGTCTGCACGCCGTAGAAGGCGCCGGCCGGGCCGCCCGCGGCGATGCGGATGCCGTCGGGGGTGATCGTCAGGCGGTACGCCTCCGCCCCCGCGTCCGGGTCCGCGGCCTGCTCGTCGTCGAGAGCCAGCTCGATCCCCCCGCGCCCCGGCGGCAGCGTGCAGCCCGTCCCGGGCAGGAGCTGTTCGCGCAGGACGCGGGCGACCGGGGCGAGCGCCGGATCGGCGACGTGCAGCGGGGTGTCCGGGCCCAGGACGTACGAGCCCGGACGGGGAGAGCTGCGCGACGGCGTGGGGATGATCAAGGTCGTTCTCCGTTCGACGGGTTGACGCTGGCGTTCTCCACTCCATATAAAGGGCTCCATCGTAAATATGTAAAGGACTCCATCGTTAGTCGTTGCGGCTGGTGGTGGGCACCGGGAGGGCGTGACGCATGGCATCGGCAGCGGAGCTGGGCGGGGATCTGTCCCGGCTGCGGCATCTCAACTCGCTGGCCGTCGTGGACGTCCTGCGCGGCGCAGAGCCGCTCACGCTCACCGCGGTCGCCGAGGGGACCGGCCTGTCGCGGCCGTCCACCAAGGACGTCGTCGGCCAGCTCGTGGAGCTGGGCTGGGTCGAGGAGATGGGGCCCGCGCAGGGCACCGTCGGCCGGCCCGCGCGGCGGTACCGGTTCCGTGCCGACGCCGGGCACGTCGCCGGCATCGACATCGGCGTGCACAGCGTGCGCGCCGCCATCGCCGACCTCGACGGCACCGTCCACGCCCAGACCCACCGCACCGTCGGCCCCGGCACCCCCGTCGACGACCGCATCGCCGCCGCCGACCAGGCCGTCGCCGACTGCCTGGCCGCCGTGGGCCTACGGCGTACGGACCTGTGGGCCGTCGGCGCCGGCACCACCGGCATCGTGGACCGCGCCGGCAAGGTGCAGTACTGCGCCGGCGTCGCGAACTGGACCGGCGTCGACCTCGCCGACCGCATCGGCGCGCTCTTCCCCTGCGCCGTGCAGATCGACAACGACTCCCGCCTCGCCGCACTCGCCGAACGCGAGTGGGGCGTGGCCAAGGGCGTCGACGACACCGTGTTCCTGCACGCCGGCCGGCGCACCGGCGCCGCGCTGGTCGTCGGCGGGCAGGTGCACCGCGGCTTCGGCGGCGTCGCCGGCGAGGTCGGCATGCACCCCGTGACGCACTGGGTGACCGCCGCCTCGTACCTCCACGACTGCCCCGCCGTCCCCCCGGACGTGCCCAAGAGCGACGCCGCCAGGCACACCTTCGCCGCCGCCCGCGGGGGCGACCCCATCGCCGTCGCGGCCGTCGAGCGGTACTGCGACGACCTGGCGCTGGGCACCTCGGCGATGGTCATGACCCTCGACCCCGAGCTGGTCGTCCTCGGCGGCGCCTTCTCCCGGGCCGCCGACGTGCACACCAACGGGGCGCTGAGCA
>NZ_JACBXC010001210.1 GCF_013870535.1 Streptomyces phytophilus
TCTGCGGCGGCTCGGGCGACGGCCTCTTCGACGCCGTGCGCGCCGCGGGCGTCGACGTCTACGTCACCGCCGACCTGCGCCACCACCCCGTCTCCGAGGCGCAGCAGCACGCCGCGCTCGCCGGCGAAGGCCGCCCGTACCTGATCGACGCGGGCCACTGGGCCACGGAGTGGCCCTGGTGCGAGCAGGCCGCCGCGCAGTTGGACGCGATCTCGGACCGGAACGCATGGGGTCTGCGCACGCAGGTGTCGCGTATCGTGACCGACCCCTGGACCACGCACACCCCCGCCCCGGCCGCGCGCCCCGCGGGATCGCCCACTCCCCACACCAGCCTTGCCCCTACGAGCCCGGAGCAGCCAGCTTGAACGCCGCGCCCGCCGACCAGATCCGCCTGCTGGACGTCCAGGCCCTCGACGTCCGCCTCACCCAGCTTCAGCACCGCCGCCGCACCCTCCCGGAAATCGAGGAGGTCGCCGGCCTGGAGGCCGACCTCGCCCAGCACCGCGACCTGCTGGTCGCCGCGCAGACCGAGGAGAGCGACACCGAGCGCGAGCAGACCAAGGCCGAGAAGGACGTCGACCAGGTGCGCCAGCGCGCCGCGCGCGACCAGCAGCGGCTGGACTCCGGCGCGGTGACCTCGCCCAAGGACCTGGAGAACCTGCAGAGCGAGATCGCCTCGCTGGCCCGGCGGCAGAGCGACCTGGAGGACGTGGTCCTGGAGGTCATGGAGCGCCGCGAGACCGCGCAGGAGCGGGTGGCGGAGCTGACCGGCCGGGTCGAGTCGGTTCAGGCCAAGATCACGGACGCCACGGCGCGGCGCGACGCGGCCGTGGGCGGGATCGACGCCGAGGCCGCCACCGTCACCAAGGAGCGCGCGGAGGCCGTCGGCGAGATCCCCGCCGACCTGCTGAAGCTCTACGACAAGCTGCGCGAGCAGCAGGGCGGCGTCGGCGCGGCCCGGCTCTACCAGCGGCGCTGCGAGGGCTGCCGGCTGGAATTGAACATCACCGAGATCAACGAGGTACGGGCCGCGGCCCCCGACACCGTCGTACGGTGCGAGAACTGCCGCCGGATCCTGGTCCGTACACCCGAATCCGGCCTCTGATGCCGGGCCCGGGCCGGCGCGCCTTCACCGTCGAGGCGGACGGAGGCTCGCGGGGGAATCCCGGGCCCGCGGGGTACGGCGCCGTGGTGCGCGGCGCGGACGGCGCGGTGCTGGCCGAGGACGCGGCGTACGTGGGGGTGGCGAGCAACAACGTCGCGGAGTACCGGGGGCTGATCGCCGGGCTGCGGGCGGCGCGCGGGCTCGACCCGGACGCGGAGGTCCGGGTGCGGATGGACTCCAAGCTCGTCGTCGAGCAGATGTCGGGCCGCTGGAAGATCAAGCACCCCGGGATGCGCGAACTGGCCGCCGAGGCGCGGGAGGTCTTCCCGCCCGGGCAGGTGTCGTACGAGTGGATCCCGCGGGAGAAGAACAAGCACGCGGACCGGCTCGCGAACGAGGCGATGGACGCGGGCAAGCGCGGCGGGCAGTGGAGCGCGGCGGCGTCGCGTGCGGAACTGGAGGCAGCCGGTGCAGCCGGGGCAGGCGGTACGGGAGCCGGCGGCGCCGGGGCCCGGGAAGGCGCCGCCGGCGTACGGGCCGAGGGCGGCACCGGCAAGTCCGCCACCCCCGCGGTGGGTTGGGGCGCGGACCTCGGGGCGCCCACCACGTTCCTCCTGCTCCGCCACGGCGAGACGGACCTCACCCCCCAGAAGCGCTTCTCCGGCACCGGCGGCAGCGACCCCGCGCTCTCCG
>NZ_JACBXC010001211.1 GCF_013870535.1 Streptomyces phytophilus
CCACCGACCCGTACCCCGCGTACGCGTGGCTGCGCACCCACGCCCCCGTCCACCGCACCACCGTGCCCAGCGGCGTCGACGCCTGGCTCGTCACCCGCTACGCCGACGCACGCCAGGCCCTCGCCGACCCCCGGCTGTCCAAGAACCCCGCGCACCACCACAGCGACAAGACCGGCATCCCCGGCGAGCGCGGCGCCGGCCTCATGACCCACCTGCTCAACATCGACCCGCCCGACCACACCCGGCTGCGCCGGCTGGTCTCCCAGGCGTTCACGCCCCGCCGCGTCGCCGCCTTCGCGCCCCGCGTGCAGGAGCTGACCGACCGGCTCATCGACGGCTTCGCGGACCGCGGCGAGGCCGACCTCATCCACGAGTTCGCCTTCCCGCTGCCGATCTACGCCATCTGCGACCTCCTCGGCGTCCCCGCGGAGGACCAGGACGACTTCCGCGACTGGGCCGCGGTCATGCTGCATTCCTCCGGGGGACGCCCCCCGGAGGCCCGTAACCACGGCAAGGGCTCCCGCGGGGGCGTCGCGCGCGCCGTGAAGAAGATGCGCGCCTACCTCGCCGAGCTGATCCACCGCAAGCGCGCGGCACTCGGCGGCGGCGACGCCGCGGACGACGACCTGATCTCCGGCCTCATCCGCGCCTCCGACGAGGGCGAGAAGCTGACGGAGAACGAGGCCGCCGCCATGGCGTTCATCCTGCTCTTCGCCGGCTTCGAGACCACGGTCAACCTGATCGGCAACGGCACGTACGCCCTCCTCACCCACCCCGCCGAGCGCGCCCGGCTGGCCGCCGAGCCCGCGCTGCTGCCCTCCGCGGTGGAGGAACTGCTGCGCTACGACGGCCCGGTGGAGCTGGCGACGTGGCGGTTCGCCACCGAGCCGCTGGAGATCGGCGGGCAGCGCGTCGCCGTGGGCGACCCCGTGCTCGTCGTGCTGGCCGCCGCCGACCGCGACCCCGCCCGCTTCGCCGACCCCGACGAACTGGACCTGTCCCGCCGTGACAATCAGCACGTGGGCTACGGCCACGGCATCCACTACTGCCTCGGCGCCCCCCTCGCCCGGCTGGAGGCGCAGACCGCCCTGGGTACCTTGCTGCGCCGCCTTCCCGACCTGCGGCTCGCGGCCGAGACGTCCGAATTGCGGTGGCGCGGCGGGCTCATCATGCGCGGCCTTCGGACCCTGCCGGTGCACTTCGGCCCGTCTCTGTGATCTGCGCGTGACTATCAGGCGATCAACTTGTGATCGGAGGTACTTCGGTATTAGGTTCGGCCACTGGCTCGAACACACAGGGAACGAAAGGCACTCGCATGCGCTCGGGTAACGGACGCCACCGACGTCCCCGCCAGGCCCCCGCGTTCGTCGTCGCGGCCGGTGCGACCGGGGCGGGTCTCGCCCTGCCGCTGCTGGGCGCGAGCGGCGCGAGCGCCGCCGACGCCGGCACGTGGGACCGGGTCGCCGAGTGCGAGAGCGGCGGGCTGTGGAGCGCCGACGAGGGCAACGGCTACTACGGCGGCCTGCAGTTGACGATGGCCATGTGGCAGGAGTACGGCGGCGAGGAGTTCGCCTCGCAGCCCGACTTCGCCAGCCGCGCGCAGCAGATCACGGTCGCCGAGCGCATCCTCGCCGGCATGGGCGCCGACAAGGCGTGGCCGGAGTGCGCCCAGGACGCCGGGCTGCACGGCGACGACTCGGTGCCCGAGGTCGACCCCGGCGCCGAGCTGCCGCTGCCGCCCACGGCGCCGCCCACCCTCGCCCCCGACCCCGGTGCCGCGGACGGCGCGGACGGCTC
>NZ_JACBXC010001212.1 GCF_013870535.1 Streptomyces phytophilus
GGTCGGCCAGATGCGTGTGCAGCCGTCCGGCCTGTGCGCGTAGCGCCGCCGCCGTGTGGCCGCTCAGCGGCCAGGCCGTCACCTCCGGAGGCGCGGGGCTCTCCTCCGCCCCCTGCTCGTCGGCCTGCTCCAGAATCACGTGCGCGTTGGTGCCGCTGACGCCGAACGACGAGACCGCCGCCCGCCGCGGCCTGTCCACCTCCGGCCAGGACCGGGCATCGGTCAGGAGCGATACGCCCCCGGCCGCCCAATCCACATGCGGCGTCGGCTCGTCCACATGCAATGTGGCGGGCAGCTCCCCGTGCCGCATCGCCTGGACCATCTTGATGATCCCCGCCACCCCGGCCGCGGCCTGCGTGTGCCCGATGTTGGACTTGATGGAGCCCAGCCACAGCGGCCGGTCCGCGTCCCGCCCCTGCCCGTACGCGGCGAGCAGCGCCTCCGCCTCGATCGGGTCGCCCAGCGTCGTCCCCGTGCCGTGCGCCTCCACGGCGTCCACGTCGACCGGCTCCAGACCGGCGCCGGCCAGCGCCGCCCGTATCACGCGCTGCTGCGAAGGCCCGTTGGGCGCGGTCAGACCGTTGCTCGCACCGTCCTGATTCACCGCTGAGCCGCGCACGACCGCCAGCACCCGGTGGCCCTTCCGGCGCGCCACCGAGAGCCGCTCCAGGACCAGCACGCCGACGCCCTCGGCCCAGCCCGTACCGTCCGCGCCCGCCGCGAACGACTTGCACCGGCCGTCGGGCGCCAGCGCCCGCTGCCTGCTGAACTCGATGAACGCGTGCAGCGCCGACATCACCGTCACCCCGCCCGCGAGCGCCATGTCGCACTCGCCCGTACGCAGCGACTGCGCCGCCAGGTGCAGCGCCACCAGCGACGAGGAACACGCCGTGTCCACCGTCACCGCCGGGCCTTCGAGCCCGAACGTGTACGCCACCCGGCCCGTCGCGACGCTGCCCGCGCTGCCGTTGCCGAGGTAGGGCTCCAGCTCCGCGGGCGGACTGCTCACCCTGGCCGCGTAGTCGTGGTACATCAGGCCGGTGAAGACGCCGGTGCGGGTGCCGCGCGCCGACTCCGGGTCGATGCCCGCCCGTTCGAACGCCTCCCAGCTCGTCTCCAGCAGCAGCCGCTGCTGCGGATCCGTCGCCAGCGCCTCGCGCGGCGAAAGGCCGAAGAACCCGGGGTCGAAGTCGGCCGCCCCGTGCAGGAAGCCGCCCGACCACACCGAGGACCGGCCCGCGCGGTCGGGGTCCGGGTCGTACAGCTCCTCGGGGTCCCAGCCGCGGTCGTCCGGGAAGTCCGAGATCGCGTCGCGGCGCTCCGCGACCAGCCGCCACAGGTCCTCGGGCGAGGTGACGCCGCCCGGGTAGCGGCAGGCCATGCCGACGATGGCGATCGGATCGTCCGCAGCCGCGGCCGCAGCGGGACGTACGGCGTCCGCGGCAGCCTCCGTGCCGAGGCCGAACTCGGTGAGCAGGTACGCCGCCAGCGCCGTCGGGTTGGGGTAGTCGAAGACCAGCGTCGCGGGCAGCCGGAGGCCCGTGTCGCGCGCGAGGCCGTTGCGCAGGTCGACCGCCATGAGCGAGTCGAAGCCCAGGTCCCGGAACGCCTGCGCCTCCGGCACGGAGCCCGGCGACTCGTGTCCGAGGACGGTGGCGGTCTGCGTACGGACCAGCTCCAGCGCCGCCGCGGCGCGCTCGGCGCCGGGCAGCGCCGCCAGCCGCTCCCGCAGCTCCGGCGCCCCCGCGCCGGGCGCCGCGGCGGAGGCCGCGCGCCTCACGGGCGTACGGGCCA
>NZ_JACBXC010001213.1 GCF_013870535.1 Streptomyces phytophilus
CAGCACCGCCTGCCGGTCCGCCTCCTCGCTGCGCAGCGCGCTCAGCAGGTGCTCCACCCTGCGGTGGTCGGCCAGCACCAGGTCGACCACGTCGGCCCCCGCCGGCGGCGGGCTCTCCGCCGGCCGGGTCCAGCCGAACGTCAGCCCCACGGCGTGGCGCCAGTTGGCGTACTCCGCGGCCCGCCGGTCCGCCGGCATCTGCGGCAGCCACTGTGCCGCCCGGTGCCAGTTGCGCCGCAGCCCCTCCAGATCCGGCCAGTAGCCGACCGCGAGCCCGGCCGCGTACGCCGCTCCCAGCGAGACGGTCTCCGCCATCATCGGCCGTACGACGGGCACGTCGAGGACGTCGGCGACGAACTGCATCAGCAGGTTGTCCGCCGTCATGCCGCCGTCCACGCGCAGGCCGGAGAGCGTCAGGCCCGAGTCGGCGTTCATCGCGTCGACCACCTCCCGTGTCTGCCAGCCCGTCGCCTCCAGCACCGCCCGCGCCAGATGCCCCTTGGTGATGTACGAGGTGAGCCCGGCGATCACACCCCGCGCCTCGCTGTGCCAGTGCGGCGCGAACAGCCCCGAGAACGCCGGCACGATGTAGCAGCCGCCGTTGTCGTCGACCGTCTGCGCCAGCGTCTCGATCTCCGGCGCGCTGCCGATCAGCCGCAGCCCGTCCCGGAACCACTGCACCAGCGACCCCGTCACCGCGATCGAGCCCTCCAGCGCGTACACCGCCGGCTCGTCCCCGATCTTGAAGCCGACGGTCGTCAGCAGCCCGTGCCGGGAGGCGGCCGGCGTCCCGCCGGTGTTGAGCAGCAGGAAACTGCCCGTACCGTACGTGCACTTGGCCTCGCCCGGCGCGAAGCACGTCTGGCCGAAGAGCGCCGCCTGCTGGTCGCCGAGCGCCGCGGCGATGCGGATGCCGGGGACCACGGTGGTGGTCGTGCCGTACGTCTGCGTGGAGGAGCGGATCTCCGGCAGCATCGCCCTCGGCACGCCGAAGAAGTCCAGCAGCTCGTCGTCCCACGACAGGGTGCGCAGGTTCATCAGCATCGTGCGGCTGGCGTTGGTGACGTCCGTGATGTGCAGCCCGCCCGCGGGCCCGCCCGTCAGGTTCCAGATCAGCCAGCTCTCCATCGTGCCGAACAGCACGTCGCCGCGCTCCGCCCGCTCCCGCAGCCGCGGCTCGCCGTCCAGCAGCCAGCGGATCCGCGGCGCGGAGAAGTACGTGGCCAGCGGCAGCCCGCACAGCGCGCGCACCCGGTCCGCGCGCGGGTCCCGGGCGAGCCGGGCGGCGATCTCGTCGGTGCGGGTGTCCTGCCAGACGACGGCGCGGGCCACCGGACGGCCGGTGTGCCGGTCCCACAGCACCGTCGTCTCCCGCTGGTTGGCGATGCCCAGGGCGACGACCTGGCCGGCGTCCGCGCCCGCCTCCGCGAGGGTCCGCGGCATGATCCGGCGCAGGTTCCGCCAGATCTCCACGGCGTCGTGCTCGACCCAGCCCGGCCGCGGGAAATGCTGCTTGTGCTCGCGCTGCACCACGGAGACCAGCCGGCCCTGGGCGTCGAAGAGGATGCACCGGGTGGACGTCGTGCCCTGGTCCACCGACATCACGTACCGCTGCGCCACGCCGCCCCCCCTCGTCGGTCCCGCCCGCTCCGTACCGTCCGCTTCCGTCCGTCAGCCCGTCTCGTCCGCCGGGCCCCGCGCGGTCGTCACCGGCGGGACGCGCCCAGGTCCCGCGACACCGACCGGGCCGTGCCGAGCACCAGCCCCACCAGGTCCTCGCGCAGCGCGCCGGA
>NZ_JACBXC010001214.1 GCF_013870535.1 Streptomyces phytophilus
GGCGTTGCCGCCCGTGGTGGTGCGGGCGTCGGGGCGACGGTTCTTTTCGGAGTCCGCGCGCGCGGACATGCGTCGGTGAGAGCGGGCCACAGCCTGCCGTCCTTCCGGGAAGAAGTGCGTTCCTGGACTGGCGGATGGCCCTGGCCGGACAGCGCGACGTCGGCCCACGGCGGGGCACGCGTGCGTGACGGGAAAAGCCCGGCGGGCGCGCTCAAAGCGCGCGGATCGCGGGGGCTGCGACGGAGTCGCTCAGCGGGAGTGCCGTCCCGGGCTGCCGGTCAGGGCGCCGGGACCACGCGGGGGCGATACGGCATGAGGGCGAAGAACCCGCGCCGCAGACCTGCGTGGCCACCGGTGCACAGACGGGTCAGCCCGCCGGCGCCCGCGAAGCAGCAGCCTGCCACGGCGTCTCCTTGTTCCCGGATGCACTTCCGCACCCACCCTAACCGCCCGCTCCCCACCCGTGCACACGGGTTTCCGCCCCCGGCCGCGCACGCTCGGTGCAGGGGCTGCTACGCTCCCGCCTGGGCCGGACCCGGGAGCGAGATGACCACCGCTGCCTTTCCCACTTCCCTGCACCGCACGGTGCTGGAGGTGGTGCTGACCGAACTGCGCGCGGACCCCGACGTCCGCGGCGTTCTGCTGTCCGGATCGCTCGCCCGCGGCACCGCCCGCCCCGACTCCGACCTCGACGTGCTGGTGGTCACCGCCCTCGACCCCGTGCGCCAGGCCCCCTGGCGCACGCGGCGCCGCCCGCTGCCCGTCGACCTGCTGCCCCGCACCGCCGAGCAGTGGCGCTCGTGCTTCGCCCCGCACCGGGTCGGCGACGAGTCCTGGGGCTACGCCTTCCTCGACGGCGTCCCCCTGCACGACCCCGACGGTGTCGTGGCCCGGCTCATGGCCGACGCCGCGACCATCCACGCCGGCTACCGCACCCCCGCACCCGTCAGGGCTCACTACGCCGAGCTCTGGGCGCACGTCGTACCCAAGATGCAGGCCGTGCGCCAGCGCGGCGACCCCGTGGAGACGGGGTGGGCGGCGGCCGTCATGACCAACGAGCTGATCCGCACCCTGTGGGCGGCCAACGACCTGCCCAACCCCTCCCTCGACCTCGGCACGTGCCAGCGCCACCTGGACGACCTCAAGGCCCCCACCGGCGCCACCGACTTGATGCGCGCCGTGCTGCGCGCCGCCCCGCGGGACGCGCTGCGGCTGCAGTTGGAGCTGGTGGCGGACGTCCTGCCGCTGCTCGCCGCGCCCGCCGCCGGGCCCCCGCCGCCGGGCGCGAAGGGCGGAGCATACCGGTAGCGGGGCCGCCGGGGCGGGACGAACGCGCTCCGGTTTCGCCACGCCCGTGCGGCAGTGCAAGCTCCCCCCTATGGCATCCGCATCCCCCTGGCGCGTGCCCGCCTTCCGACGGCTGTACGCCGCCACCGCCGCCGACCAGATCGGCATCCAGGTCGGCCACTTGGCCCTCCCGCTGGTGGCGCTCGGTCTCGGCGCGAGCCCCGGTCAGATCGGCCTGCTGGCCGCCCTCGGCACCTCGGCGTACCTGCTGATCGGCCTGCCCTCCGGGGTGTGGGTCGACCGGCTCGGCTGCGTCCCGGTGCTGGTGTCCGCCGCCCTGGCGCGGGTGGTGCTGCTCACCGCCGTGCCGCTGGCCTGGTGGTTCGGCGCGCTCACGCTGCCGCACCTGTACGCGGCCGTGCTGCTGACGGGCTGCGCCACGGTCTTCTTCGACGTCGCCTCGCACAGCTGCCTGCCCGCCGTGGTGGGCCGTGAGGCGCTGGTG
>NZ_JACBXC010001215.1 GCF_013870535.1 Streptomyces phytophilus
CGCAGCCGGCGCCGGAGTTCGCGGTCGTGGCCGGCGGGCCCGCCGTGCGCGGCGAGGACGATCGCGGCGTGGACCGCCTCGGCCGGGGGCGGCGCCTCCATGCCGGTGCCGTCGAGGGCCGCTCCCCACGAGTCCCACGGGTCGCGCGCCTCCCGCGCCTCCCCGGGTGGTCCGCCGACCGGGTCGAGCGTGCCGAGCGCCCTCAACTCCCTGATCGCCGCGTGCCGCTCCGTGGCCGAGCGGCTCATCGCCAGGAAGACGAGCGCGTCCCCGACTTCCTCGTCCGCCGGCCTGCCGGCGCCGCCGCCGGGCAGCTTCTTCATCACGTGCATCAGGCTGACCCGGGCCTGCGGCCCGGACTCGGCCTCGAACCGGGCCCGCACCTGCGCCACGGTGGCGCCGTAGTGCTCCAGCGCGCGCAGCACCGCGGCGAAGGCCATGTCGTCGGGCTCGATGCTCGCGGCGGCGTCGAGCAGCGCGGGCACGGCGCCGTCCAGGCGGGTGCCGCGCAGCGCCGTCGCGGCGTAGTGGATGCAGGCCCGGTCGCGGAGCGCGCGGCCGTAGACGGGCGCGGCCCGGTCGTCGCCGATGCGGCGCAGCGCCTCCACGATGCCCTGCTTGAGGTCGTACGGGTCCTGGTAGTGCTCGTCCCGGGGGTCGCGCTGGGGGAGGCTGTCGCTGGGGATGGTGCGGTAGCGCTCCAGCTCGAACACCTTGCCCACGCCGTGCTCGTCGACGAGGGCGTCACCCTCCTCGTACCAGGCGTCCCACGCCGCCGTGACGGCCCCGACCCGCTCCAGGTGCGCGGCGTGGTCGGCGAGGAGGGCGTCGAGCCGGTCGACCAGCACGGGGACGACCTCGGGGCCCCGCTCCTGTAACGCGACGATCGCCCGCTCCCGGAGGCTCTCCTCGGCGTAGCCGCCGTCCCCGGTCCGCCACAGGGCCAGCCGTTCGATCAGCTCGCCGACGTCGTCCGCCACCGTCTCACCCCTGCGCTACGGGCCGATTCCGAAGCAAGGACCGTACCGGAACGGGACTGGGACGGGTCCCGAACGGCGGAAGAGGTCCGGTTCGCCCGCGCGCGGCCTACTTCACGACGTCGTAGAGCAGGTGCGTGGCCTGCGCGGTGTCGGTCACGCCAGCCGCCCGCAACTCGACGTGCCCGGCCCCGAGGTGCTCCAGCAGCCGGGAGCCGCCGCCGAACAGCACGGGCACCAGGTGGATCCCGATCTGATCGACCAGCCCGGCGCGGACGAACTGGCCGGCGACGTCCGGGCCGCCCATGACGAACACGTTCTTGCCGCCGGCGGTCTCCTGCGCCTGCCGCAGGGCGCTTTCGACGCCGTCGGTGACGAACGTGTAGACGCTGTTCCCGGGTACGTCGGTGGGCGCCCGGTGGGTGACGACGAACAGCGGCACCCGGGCGCCGCCCGTGGGTCCGTCCGCGCCCCACCAGCGGAGCGAGTCGTCGTAGGTCCGCCGCCCGCCGATCATCGCGCCCGCCTCGGCGACCGAGCCCGCCAGGAGTTCGGCGTTGGGCCCCGCGGAGTGCAGCGCCCAGTCGTGCAGCCGCTCGCCGCCCTTGCCGAGCGGTTCGTCGGGCGTCGCGCCGGTCGCCTTGACGTAGCCGTCGAGCGACATGCTGATATCGAAGATCACCTTGCTCATGGGACTCCCTCGCCGGTCGTGCGGGTGCGCAACGACGGACAGCCTGGCCCACCGCGGGTGGCACAGTGGTGTCACCGCGGTGAAACACGCCGCGAAAGGGGGTGCGGGCCGCGTGCTGAGCG
>NZ_JACBXC010001216.1 GCF_013870535.1 Streptomyces phytophilus
GCCTCCCGGCGCTCCCGCATCTCCTCGGCCAACTGCCGTCCCGCCGCCTTGCGTTCGTGGCGGGCGTCGTCGAGCATCGCCGCCGTGCGGTGCTTCATCTCCGCCAGCGCCGCCGCCGCCTCGCCCGCGGTGTCCTCGACCGCCGCGTGCGCGGACGACAGCAGGTCTGCGGCCTCCTGCTCGGCCGCCCCCAGCGCGCTGCGCAACCGCGCCTCCGCCTCCTCGCGCAGCGCCTGCGCCGCGCGGCGGGTGTCCGCGGTGGTCTCCTCGACGTACCGGCGGGTCTCGGCCTGCGCGCGGTGCAGCTGCTCCGCGGCGGTGCCGCGGAGTTCTGCGGACTGGTCCTGGGCGAGGTGGAGGATCTCCTGTGCGCGGGGGCCCAGTTCTGCGTAGGTCTGCTCCTTCACCTGCGCCAGCTCGCCGGTGAGCCGCTCCAGCTCCTGGCTCAGCTCGCGCTCCAGGACGGTGAGGCGGGCGGCCCGCTCCCAGGCGGAGTCGCGCTCCTCGCCCACGCGGGTCACCGCGGCGTCCACCTGGTCGGGGTGGTAGCCGCGACCACCGCGTACGGTGTCGAAACTCCGAGCCGACGTCTTCGCGGCACCCATGTGATCGAGCTCCTCTCGTCCCCGGTCGACTGTCGGCGCTCATCCTTCAGGATCCGCGTTAATCGGTCATAACCTGACACCCACTCCTTTCAGGTGGTCATCGGTTGAAGAACATACGAAACGGCCCCACCGGCAGAGCCGGTGAGGCCGTTCCCGTACTGCCCCCGAAGGGCTACAACAGGCCGTCCCAGAGCTGTTCGAGCACCACCGACCACCAGTGGTCCGGGCCCTCCAGCGCCGCCGGGTCGATCCCCGCCAGCTGGGACTGGAAGTCGACCGTCCAGCGCCCCGCCTGGTCCGGCGTGAGGCCGAAGCGCAGCCGCCACATGTGGCCCAGCATCGCCAGGCAGCGCACGAACTCCGGCAGCCCCGTGTTCACGAACTGCGGCGGCGCACTGCCCCCGCCGGGCGCCGCCTCCAGCGGCACGGCGACGATGTGCGCCGTGCCGTACTGGACGCACATCTGGCGGCCGAAGTCATTGCCCATCACGAGGTACGAACCGGCGTCCGACGCCGCCTGCACACCCCGCTCCGCCGCCAGCTCCGCCAGCGTCGGCACCGGCCGGCCCGGCTGCGCCTGACCCCAGAAGAACGGCCCGAAGTCCATCGGCAGCCCCGCCCACACGAGCGTCTGCGCCACGATGTCCGGCACGCCCTGGCGGGCCACCGCCCGCTGGTCGTAACGGAACACGCCCTGCGGCCCGAACGCCTGCAGCAACTCGTGCCCCAGCGCCTCCGGCGGCAGCGGCGGCAGCACCGGGATCTGCCCCGGCGGCGGCAGCGGCACGCGCTGCGGCCGCGGCCTGGCCGGGCCGTCGGCGACCTGGTGCAGCTCACCCTGGTGCTCGATGAGCTGCTGCATGCCCTGCTGCCGGGACGCGTGGTCGCGGCCGTACGAGGCGGTGTGGCTCAGCCGCACCTGCGGCCACGTCTCACGGATCATGCGCGAGCAGTAGCCGCCGGGCAGATCGCAGGGCTCCAGCTCGGTGTGCAGCTCCAGGACCTGCTGCGGCGGTACGCCCATGCCGCGCAGCTCGTGCAGGATCTGCCACTCGGGGTGCGGGGTGCCGGGGGCGGAGCGGCGCATGACCTGCTGCTCGGAGCCGTCCTGGGCGCGGTAGCGCAGGACGGCGAGGTAGCCGGGGCCGACGGTGGGGACGCCGGGGGGCGGGTAGCCGTAACCG
>NZ_JACBXC010001217.1 GCF_013870535.1 Streptomyces phytophilus
GACGCAGCCGCAGGCGCGGGCGCAGGCGCGAGCACCGCAGGCACCGCGGGCACCCCCGGCGGCACCGCGGGCACCCGCGCCGCCGTCAACGGCCGCAAGCGCGACACCGGCCGGGCCGGCGGCGTACGGGACGCAGACCGCGTACCCGACGAGCCCGGCGCGTCCGTACAAGAAAAGCAACCCGCGGAACGCGAGGAACCCGCGGCGCCCGACGACGGCCCCGACTCCTCCGCCGCACCCCCCGCACGCAATGCCGCTTCACCTTCGGAGGACGACCGATGACCCAATCTCCCGCCGAGGCCACCGGGCTGACCTGGCTGCTGGAGGGGTTGCTGGAGCGCACGCCCGGCGCCAGGCACGCCCTCGTCCTCTCCCGCGACGGGCTCAAGCTCTGCCACACCCCCGAGCTTTCCGAGGACCGCGCCGACCAGCTCGCCGCCATCTCGGCCGGCATCCAGAGCCTGTCGCACGGCGCCTCCGTCGAGTTCGGGGACGGCAGCGGCGGCGTACGGCAGTCGATGACCGAGTTCTACGGCGGCATCCTGTTCATCGCCGAGGCCGGCTCCGGCAGCCATGTCGCCGTGATCGCCGGGGAGACGGCGGACCCCGGGCTCGTCGGGCACAACATGCTGGAGCTGGTCGAGCAGCTCGGCGACCACCTCAGCGCGCCGCCCCGCGGGCCCGTGCCCGCGGCCGCGGCCGAAGGGGTTGCGGCGGAATGAGCCGCGCCGGCCGGGACGACGATCCGGACCGGCTGTACACCCTGACAGGGGGGCGCAGCCGGCCCGCCAGCGACGAGTTCGACCTCGTCACCCTGGTGGTCGCCGAGTGCGAGCCGACGCCGGGCATGCAGTCCGAGCACGCCGCGATCCTGCGTATCTGCCGGACCCCGACCGCCGTCGTGGAGCTGTCCGCCGACCTCGGACTGCCCGTCGGGATCACGAAGATCCTGCTGTCCGACCTGCTGGCCGCCGGCCGGATCACCGCGCGCCATCCGCGGTACGCGCCCCCGCGCACGCCGGGCGGCGTCCGGTTCGCCGATCCCGAGACTCTGGAGAAGGTGCTCGTTGGACTCCGCCACCTCTGACACGCGCGCGACCTCCGCGCGGCCGGCCGGCGCGGCGGAGCGCGCGCCCCTGGCCCGTACAGCCGACAACGGGCTGAAGATCGTCGTCGTCGGCGGCTTCGGCGTCGGCAAGACCACCATGGTCCGCTCCGTCAGCGACATCCGGCCGCTGAACACCGAGGAGACCATGACCCTGGCCGGCCGGGGCATCGACGACCGCAGCGCCGTGCCCGGCAAGACCGCCACGACCGTCGCCTTCGACTTCGGGCGGATCAGCCTCGACGCGCGCACCGTGCTGTACCTCTTCGGGGCGCCGGGCCAGGAGCGGTTCTGGTTCCTGTGGGACCGGCTGTTCTCCGGGACGCTCGGCGCGATCGTGCTCGTCGACCACCGCCGGCTCGCCGACTCCTGGTACGCCATCGACCGGCTGGAGCACCACGGCACGCCGTTCATCGTCGCCCGCAACGACTTCGGCGGCCCGCCGTACACCGGCGCCGAGGTGCGCGAGGCGCTCGACCTCGACCCGCACGTCCCGCTGGTCGACTGCGACGCGCGCTCGCGCGAGTCCAGCAAGGGCGTGCTGATCGCCCTGGTCGAGCACCTGCAGCGCCTCGCCGCCGCCCCCGTCCCCACCGCACCGGAGACCGCGACATGACCCCGACTCCCGACGACCAGGCCGCACATGAGGGGAGCAGCACGGAAGCGCCGGGCGCACCGGC
>NZ_JACBXC010001218.1 GCF_013870535.1 Streptomyces phytophilus
CAGAGCGCGGGCGCGGTGCTGTTCTGCGGGCTCGCGGTGGCGGGGCTCGCGGCCGACCCGGAGCTGGGCCGCCACCTGGTCGCGGCGGGCTGGTTCCTGCACGGCGTGTGGGACTTCGCCCATCTGCGGCTGCGCAGGCTGGAGGGGGTCGTGTCGCCGACGTTCGCCGAGTGGTGCGGGGTCGTGGACGTGGTGATCGCCGCCGAACTCCTCTTCGCCCACTGACCGTACGGGCCCGGTGCCGCGCAGCCCGCGCCGCCGGGCCCTCCCGTGTCCGCGCACGGTCACGGGAGGGGTCCCCGGATCCGCGTGGCAGCCTGGGGCGCCGGCGAGGGGACCGCGGTGGTCCGTCGCGGCCTTCGGTGATCCGGCGGTGCCCGCGGAGGGGAGTACGGCGTGGCAGGGTGGCGGGAACGGCTGCTGTCGAGGCCGGGTGCCCGCGCGCAGCAGCGCGGCGGGATCCAGTCGCTGGCGATGACGCCGGACGGGCGCCACGTGATCACCGGAGGCGGCGACGGGCTGCTGCGGATCTGGCGCCTGGTGCCGTGGAAGCTGCTCGCGGAGATCGACACGTACGGGAACGTGGTCAGGTCGATCGCGGTGACACCGGACGGCGAGCGCGTCGTGGCCAGCGGCCACGGCACGGTCGGCGTGTGGAGCCTCAGGACCGGCGAGCCGGTCACCGGACCGCTGGACGTGCACCGGTACATGGGCGAATGGGGCGTCGCGCTGTCCGTGTACGCCGCACTCACGCCCGACGGCAGGCGGATCGTCACCGGCGGCGGCGAGGGGAAGGTGCACGTGCTCCACCTGGAGAGCGGCATGCCGACCGGCCGGTCGATCCAGGCGCACAAGCTGGTCGCCGCGGTCGCGGTCACCCCGGACGGAAAGAAGATCGTCAGCACCGGGCACGAGGACGGCGGGGACGGCGTGCTGCGGATCTGGGACCTGGCGGACGGCAGCCCGGTCGGCGGCCCGGTGGCGGCGCACCGGTGCTTCGTCCAGGGGCTGGCGATCACCCCGGACGGCACCCGCGCGGTCAGCGGCGGCGTCGACGGGCGGATGCAGTTCACCGAGCTGGACGGCAGCGGCACGACCACCGGCGTGGACGTCGCCGCGCACGGGGAGACGGTGTCGGGCATCGCCGTCGCGCCCGACTCCCGGATCGTCAGCGTCGGCAGCGGCGGCGTCGCCCACGTCTGGGACCCGGCCACCCCGCCGGCCGACGCCCGCACGTTCCGTACCGAGTCGCGCTACCTGTCGGCGGTGGCGGTCTCCCCGGACGGCCGGCGCTTCGTGACCGCGTCCCGCAACACGGGGGTGCTCCAGGTGTGGAACCTGCCGCCGGCGCCGGGGGCGTAGCCTGCGGCTCCATGGACGAACTCGCGACCGCGCCCACCGCGCCCTCCCGCCGCGCACGGGACCTGGGACTGGTGGCGGGCCGGCTTGCGCCCGGCCCGTACGGTGCGATCACCGACGTGCCGGGGGTGCGCGTGGGGCACGTGACGCTGCGCGAGCCCCCGCTGCTGCACAGCGGCGTCACCGCGATCGTGCCCGGCGACGTGCACCCGGGGGCGCCGCTGCCCGCCGGGGTGTTCGCCGGGAACGGGTACGGCAAGCTGATCGGCAGCACGCAGCTGGCCGAGCTGGGCGCGCTGGAGACGCCGGTGCTGCTGACGTCGACGCTGTCGGCGTTCCGGGCGGCCGACGCGCTCGTCGGCTGGATGCTGGAGCGGCCCGCGTGCGCGGAGGTGACGAGCCTGAACCCGGTCGTCGGCGAG
>NZ_JACBXC010001219.1 GCF_013870535.1 Streptomyces phytophilus
GACGGGCGTCAGCTCGCCGCGGGCGAGCGCGCGGATCCGCTCGGCGGGCGGAACCCACCGGGCGTTCGCACCGGCCGCGGCGTTCATTTCGGACATGACCGGGAGCCTACGGGCTGCCGACGCCATGTTCGAGTGGGCAACCACAGCCTGTGGACAACTGTCCGTATGTGGATAACTCCGACCGCGCCGACCCCCGGAACCGGCCCGTCCGCGCCCCGCCGAAACCCCGCCGGAACCCGGCGGAACCCGCCGGAACGCCACGTGAACCCCGGGCCGTACCCCACCGGAGCCCCGGCCGAGAGCGCTCCTCCCGGCCGGACACCCCCACGGCAGCCGCGCCCGCTGCTCGCCCGGCTCCGCTACTCGCCCAGCTCCGCCTGGAACTCGATCTCCACCGGCGCGTCCAGGGGCAGCACCGCCACCCCCACCGCACTCCGCGCGTGCACACCCGCGTCGCCCAGCACCTCGCCGAGCAGCTCGCTCGCCCCGTTGACCACGCCCGGCTGCGCCGTGAAGTCCGGCGCCGAGGCGACGAAGCCGACGACCTTCACGACCCGTACGACCCGGTCCAGGTCTCCGGCGACCGACTTGATCGCCGCCAGCCCGTTCAGCGCACACCGCGCCGCCAGCTCCTTGGCCTCCTCCGGCGTGACCTCCGCCCCGACCTTCCCGGTCAGCGGCAGCGTGCCGTCGACCATCGGGAGCTGCCCGGCGGTGAACACGTACCGCCCGCTGCGCACCGCGGGCACGTACGACGCCAGCGGCGGCACGACCTCGGGCAGGCTGAGCCCCAGCTCCGCGAGCTTCGCCTCGACCCGCCCCGCCATCAGCCCTTTTCCCGCTTCAGATACGCCACGAGCTGCTCCGGGTTCGGCCCCGGCACGACCTGGACCAGCTCCCAGCCGTCCTCGCCCCACTGGTCCAGGATCTGCTTGGTGGCGTGTACGAGCAGCGGCACGGTCGCGTATTCCCACTTCGTCATGGGCCAGACTGTAGCCCGCCGCGACCGGGCCCCGCTCGGGGCCGTCGGGCGGAGGCGGTCTGCTGAGTCGCGCGCCGAGGAATTAGGCTCGCTGACATGAGCGGGCTCCAAAGGCTGCACGTGGTGACCGGCAAGGGCGGGACCGGCAAGACGACCGTCGCCGCCGCCTTGGCGCTGGCTCTGGCCGCGGACGGCAGACGCACACTGCTCGTCGAGGTGGAAGGGCGCCAGGGCATCGCCCAGCTCTTCGAGACCGAGCCGCTGCCGTACGAGGAGCGGCGTATCGCCTCGGCACCCGGCGGCGGCGACGTGTACGCGCTCGCCATCGACGCCGAGCAGGCCCTGCTGGACTACCTGCAGATGTTCTACCGGATGGGCAGCGCCGGACGCGCCCTGCGCCGCCTCGGCGCCATCGACTTCGTCACCACCATCGCCCCCGGCCTGCGCGACGTCCTGCTCACCGGCAAGGCGTGCGAGGCGGCCCGCCGCCAGGACAAGCACGGGCGGCACGTGTACGACGCGGTCGTCATGGACGCCCCGCCGACCGGCCGCATCACCCGCTTCCTGGGCGTCAACGCCGAGGTCGCCGGGCTGGCCAAGGCCGGGCCCATCCACAACCACGCGCGGTCCGTGATGCGGGTGCTGACCTCGGCCCGTACCGCCGTGCACCTCGTCACCCTCCTTGAGGACATGCCCGTGCAGGAGACCGTCGACGGCGTCGCCGAGCTGCGCGAGGCCGGGCTCCAGGTCGGCGCCGCGGTGGTCAACATGGTGCGCCCGGCCCTCATGGACGAGGCG
>NZ_JACBXC010000122.1 GCF_013870535.1 Streptomyces phytophilus
AGCCGTTCAGCGCCGTCTGCAGCCGGCGGATCTTGCGCCGGGCGGCGATCCGCGACCGGGGTCCGGGGGAGTGCTCGTCGGGGTGCGGGGCGACGTGCAGCGTGAGGGCGACGTACCGCGGGGCGGGCCGCAGCCCCGTGCGGCGGGCGATGCCCTCCAGCGGCTCGCCGGCGAGCAGCGCGGCCAGCAGTGCGTGCCGCGGCGCGTGCTCCTGGACGTCGAGGACCTGCCGGGCCTCCAGGTAGGCGGCGCTGACCGCCGCCACCAACTGCCGCTGAAGGACGAAGAGATGCCGCAGCACCTCCTGCGCGTCCGCGAAGTCCGCGGGCCGCGCGTCCAGGGAGATCTCCTCCCAGCCCATGGCCGTGCCGATCTGGTACGCGCTGAGGATGGCGTCCAGCGGCACGCCCTCCTCGGCGCGCTGGGCGGCGGACTCCCGCTGCCGTACCAGCTCGTCGTCGCGCGCGGGGCCGCGGCGCTGGAGCACGTCGGCGAAGAGGCGCAGGCTGCGCTGCACGATGTCGGCGATGTCGCCGGCGACCTCCTCGGGCGGCAGGGCGGCGTACACGGGCAGTTCGGTGAGCAGCCGGTCGACGACGCGGTGGGTGAGCGCGGGCACCCGGGCCCGCAGCCGCGCGTCGACCGGGCTGCCGCCGATACACAGCGGTGTGTTGTCACGCGTCACAACGGCTCCCGGAGAAGTCTGCGTTACTGACCAGTTAAGCGCAGCCCGGCCCGTCTGCATCATGTGCACGACACAATTTTCCGCCAGCCCCACCCGCACACCGCACGCACACCCGCACGCACACCCGCATCCACCCCCACGGCCGGGAGCCGCCGATGAACGTGCTGCCGAAACTCCTCAAGGGCGCCCTGGGCGCCGCCGCGGCGACCGGCCTCGTCGTCGGAGGCACGGCCGCCCCGGCCGCCGCCGACGCCGCGGCCGGCGAGGTCTACGTCGCCCTCGGCGACTCGATGGCCTCCGGACCCCTCATCCCGCTCCCCACCGGCCCGCTCGCCTGCGGGCGCTCCACCGAGAACTACGCGCACGAACTGGCCGACCGGCTCGACGTCGCCGAACTGCGCGACGTCACGTGCAGCGGCGCCAAGACCGACCACATGACCCAGCCGCAGTCGCTGTCGCTGCTCGACGTCGACATGGGCGAGGCGCCGCCGCAGTTCGACGCGCTGAGCGCGGACACCACCCTGGTCACGCTGACGATCGGCGGCAACGACGCCGGGCTCGTCGGCGTCGCCCAGGACTGCATGCAGCTCAACCCGCTCGGCGACCTGTGCAAGGACGGCTTCATGGAGGGCGGCGTCGACACCGTCGCCCAGCGCATCGAGGCCATGGGCCCCAAGCTCGGCGCCGTACTCGACGGCATCCACGCCCGCGCCCCGCAGGCCCGCGTCCTGGTCACCGGCTACGGCGACTACATCAAGCCGGGCGGCTGCTGGCCGTACCAGCCGGTGCTGGCCGACGACGCCGACTGGCTCCAGGGCAGCGTCAACCACATGAACCAGGTGATCGCCGACCGCTCGGCGGCCCACGGCGCCGAGTACGTCGACGTGTTCACCCCGAGCCGCGGCCACGACTCCTGCCAGTCCCCCGACAAGAAGTGGGTCGAGGGCTACGTCCCGACCGCCCCGGCGGCACCGCTGCACCCCAACGCCAGGGGCGAGGAGGCGTACGCCGGCATCATCCACTCCCAGCTGACCGGCTGACCCGCTCCCCCCACCCGGCCCGACCGGCGGGGACGGGCCGGCACCCGGCGTTCCCCACCCCCGGGGGGACGCACACACGCCGGCCCGGCGCGAAAACCGGCGCCGGGCCGGCACGTGGTGTGCCCGCACGGGGGTTCAGCCGCCGCCGAGGCGGCCCACGCCGCCGTAGAGCCACACCTCGTCGAGGAGCCGCGGCCGGACGGGTCCCTCCGGGTGCCAGTGGGGCAGCTGGACGACCCCGGGCTCGACGACGTCGAAGCCGTCGAAGAGCGCCTTCACCTCGTGCAGGGGCCGCGGCACCATCAGCGCCGCGGCCCGCCGCTCGCCGTACACGGCGGCGGCGTCGGCGGCCTGCCGGGGCCGGATGTCGTTGGTGGTGTGGGACAGGGCGAGATAGCTCCCCGGCGGAAGGGCGTCCCGGAAGGCGGCCACGATACGGCCGGGCTCCTCCTCGTCCCGTACGAAGTGCAGGACCGCGGACAGCACCAGCGCCACCGGCCGGTCCCGGTTCAGCGTCGCCCACAGCTCCGGCGCACCGAGGATCTCCTCCGGCCGGCGCAGGTCCGCCTGGATGTACGCCGTGCGCCCCTCGGGGGAACTGCTCAGCAGCGCGCGGGCGTGGGCGAGGACGACGGGGTCGTTGTCGGCGTAGACGACCCGGCAGTCCGGGCTGACCTGCTGGGCGGCCTCGTGGAGGTTGGGCGAGGTGGGGATGCCGGTGCCGACGTCCAGGAACTGCCGCACGCCCTGCCGGGCGAGATAGCGGGCCGCGCGGAGCATCCACGCACGGTTGGCGCGCGCGGACGCCCTGACCTGGGGCGCGCGCCGGATGGTCTCCTCGGCGGCCGAACGGTCGGCGGCGTAGTGGTCCTTGCCGCCCAGCAGGTAGTCGTAGATCCGCGCGGGGTGCGGCACCTGCGGGTTGATCGGTAACCGAGGCTCGTCGCCTGACGGCGGTTCGTGGGTCACGGGGCATCTCTCCCGGTCGGTTTCGCCTGACGCACAACGACATCTCAACGCGCCCAACATAGAGCCGCGATCCCCCGGCCACCATCCGGCCCCGGTGCTGCCCGGGCTGGTCTTGGATGCCGACGTACGGCTGGGGGAACGTGCTGGCCTCAGGCGCGCGGCAGTACGCCCAGGAGTGTCGAGGCGAAGGAGATCCGCAGAGCGTCGTGCAGCTCCAGGTGGAGCACGCCGAGGGCGGGCTCGTCCGCGTAGGCGGCGAGGAGGCTGGGCGGTGGCGGGACGTATGCCGACAGGGCACCGGCCGAGACCAGGGCCATCAGGCAGAACTGCTGCGCGTCGTCGCCGAGTTCGGGCAGGTGGCGGCGTACGAGTCCGGTCATGGTCGCGAGGTGGGTGAGAGAGGAGCGCTTGTGCCGCTTGACCACCTCGACGGAGACGTTGTGCTCAAGGACGCCGCCCTGTGCGCCGAAGAGGTCGCACAGCACCACCCGGTCCGACAGCGACCGGCTGAGGATCTCGGCCAGCCGGCCCGCCCGTACATCCGGTGGCGCGTGCGGCTCGATGCCCGCGGCCAGTTCGCCGGCCAGTTCGGTGAGCCAGCTCTTGAGGAAGTCGTCCAGCAGTGCGAGGAGCACCGCCTCGCGCGACTCGAAGTAGCGCAGGACGTTCGACTTGGCGAGGCCCACCCGCCGGCTGAGCTCATTGAGGGTCACCTCGGCCACGGGCATCTCGTCGAGCATCGCCGCCGCCGTGTCCAGGATCGCCCGGCGGCGGATCTCCCGCTGCTCCTCGCTGCGCGCCCGTTGGAATGTCACGCCCTCAGCCTAGCTTAAAGACCACCGGTCTCTTGACAGGAGACCGGCGGTCTTTTAGGTTGGGGCCGTAACAGACCGATGGTTCTTTAGGGGTGCGTCATGAGCGGCAACTGGACCGAGCAGCACATACCCGATCAGCACGGCCGGGTGGCGATCGTGACCGGCGCCAACACCGGGCTCGGCTTCGAGACCGCACGGATGCTCGCGGCGCGCGGGGCGACGGTGGTCCTGGCGGTGCGCGACGTGGAGAAGGGCGAGCAGGCAGCCGCCCGCATTGCCGGCGACGTCGCCGTCCAGGCTCTCGACCTGGCCTCCCTGGACTCGATCCGATCCGCGGCGGCCGACCTGCGCGCCGCCCACCCGCGCATCGACCTTCTGATCAACAACGCGGGCGTGATGTACACCCCGCGACAGACCACCGCCGACGGCTTCGAGCTGCAGTTCGGCACCAACCACCTCGGCCACTTCGCCCTCACCGGCCTGCTGCTGGACCGGCTCCTGCCCGTCCCCGGCTCCCGCGTCGTGACGGTCAGCAGCACCGGCCACCGCATCCGGGCCGCCATCCACTTCGACGACCTGCAGTGGGAGCGCTCGTACAGCCGCGTCGCCGCCTACGGCCAGGCCAAACTCGCCAATCTGATGTTCACGTACGGGCTGCAGCGCCGGCTCGCACCGCACGGCACCACCGTCGCGGTCGCCGCCCATCCCGGCCTGTCCCACACCGAACTCGCCCGCAACACACCCGCCGTGTTCCGCCTGCCCCTCACCTGGCTCGCGCCGCTGCTCACCCAGAAGGCCGAGATGGGCGCCCTGCCCACCCTGCGCGCCGCCACCGACCCGGCCGTCACCGGCGGCCAGTACTACGGCCCCGGCAACCGGGGCGAGGTCCGCGGCTACCCGAAGCCGGTCGCCTCCAGCGCCGGCTCCCACGACCAGGCGACCCAGCAGCGCCTGTGGACCGTCTCCGAGGAACTCACCGGGGTGACGTTCTCGGCGCTGACTGCGCCGCGGACGGATTCCTGAAGCCGCCACCGGATCTCCGCGAACGATCCCGTGTCATGCGGTCACCCGTCGAGCCCGGTCATGCGCATCGTGATGTTGATCCGGCCGCCGCTGATACCGCACCCTTCGGGGGCGGTGCTCTCGTGCACCTTGGTGACACCGTGGTAGGCAAGTCGGGCCGGTCCTCCGAAGACGAAGAGGTCGCCGGAGGCCAGCAGCAGGTCGGCGTAGGGTCTTCCGCGGCTTTCGGTGTTGCCGAACCGGAACGTGCAGCTGTCGCCGATGGTCAGCGACACGACCGGGGCGTCGGATCTCTCGTCCTTGTCCTGGTGCATTCCCAAGCGGGCCCTGGCGTCGTAGTAGTTCACCAGCGCGGTGTCGGGTGCGTAGGAGCTGACCGCGGCCGCGTCGTGGCCGGTGGCCTGAAGGGCTCGGCGTCCCAGGCGGACCATCCAGCCGGGGAACGGCAGGACCCGGGCGCCGTTCACGTCGGTGGCCTCTCGCGTGTACTTGTACGGCTGCCAGTGCCATCCCAGGCATACGGTGCGTACGGACATCCGGTGTCCGCGGACCTGCGCGGCGCGGAGGGGGACGGGGCCGCGTACCCACTCGTGGAACCGGTTCGCGATCCACTCCTGCTGCGCCCGGGACAGCCAGTCCGGGACGTGTGTGGCGCCCGGGGTGATCTCTTCCGGCGCGCGCTCGGGGAGTTGAGGAGTGAACAGCGGCGTCATCGCTTGCTCTCCGGGGGATGGGGTGCATGAGCGGGGGACTGGTCAGGGGGTCCGTCGTCGGCCGTTCTCCCGGGCGGTCTGCCACTGCCGGTAGCGGTCCTCGCAGCAGGTGGCGCAGGGGCGGAACCCGGCGGCGACCGCAGTGACCTCGTCGGCGAAGAAGACGCGGTGTGCCACGTAGCCGCCGCGCGCGATGGTGCGCAGCGCCGCGGGGCAGTCGAGTCGTCCGTAGATCTTCGAACCGCGGTGGCCGCCCCACCGGCCTTGCGTCCCGGACCGGTAGGGGCCGCCGTCGGCGCCCAGGAGGAGGTATGTCTGCACGGCGTCGTTCAAGCGGCGTCGTGGAAGACGAGGGCGAGGGTGCGGCGTTCGCCGGACCGGATGGCGGACACGCCGTGGCGGACCGGGGCGGCGGACCAGCCGCGGGCGGACTCGACGGGGCGGTCGCGGGTGGTGAAGAGGTACCCGTGACCGTGCGGGAGCAGCGTGGCCGTGCCCCGGGACTGGGCGCGCGGACGCTGCTCCAGCAGGAGGAACTCGCCGCCCGTGTGGTCCACACCCGGCTCGTTGAGGTTGATCACGACCTGCAGCGGGAAAACGAGGTCGCCGTACAGGTCGCGGTGCAGAGCGTTCCAGTCCTTCTCGCCGTAGCGGAACAGGATCGCCGTGGACTTCGTCTGGCCGGCGTCGTGGCACATCCGAAGCCACTCGTCCAGCGAGTCCGGCCACGGCGCGGGCCGGCCGAGCTTGGCCCACCAGTCGCGGGCGATGGGGAGCAGCCGTGGGTACAGCGCCTGCTTGAGCCGCTCGATCGCTTCCGGGTACGGCGTGTCGAAGTACCGGTACCGGCCCTCACCGAAGCGGTGGCGCCCCATGTCGACGGTGCTGCGGAACAGGGCGTCCTGCTCGTACAGCTCTCTGATCTCCGCGGTCTCCCCGGGCGCGAGCAGCTGCGGCAGCAGTGCGCCGCCGTACTCGTCGACCTCCGCGGTGATGGCGCTCCAGTCGGCCTTCTCGACGCGGCTGTGCCACCGGTCCGTCTTCTTCATGCCGCGGCCTCCAGGTCCAGCAGCGCGGTCTTGGCCTCGGGTCCGCCGACGTAGCCTCCGAGCGTGCCGTCGGTACGCAGCACGCGGTGGCACGGGACGACGATCGGCAGGGGGTTGGTCGCGCAGGCGGTGCCTACCGCCCGGACGGCCTTGGGGTTGCCGACTAGCTCGGCCATGTCCCGGTAGCTGCGGGTCTGGCCGTACCCGATCCCGGGCAGGTGCGTCTGCACGAGGCGCCGGAATCCGCGTGACAGGGACAGGTCCAGCGTCAGGTCGAAGACCTGGCGGCGCCCGGTGAAGTACTCGTCGATCTCGTGAGCCGCCTCGTCCAGTCGCTTCGGTGCGCGCAGGATCCGCGGGCTGAGCTGCCGGCCGAGGGCTTCCAGGACCCGGTCGTGGCCCTCGGTGGCGAACGCCACCCGGACCAGCCCCTGCGGGGTGGCGGCGAGCAGCAGCTTGCCGACAGGCGAGTCGATGGTCGTGTACGCGACGTCGACGAGATCGGCCTGCTCCGCGGCCTGTTCCAGACGGCGGTGCAGCCGGCCGAGGGTGTCGGCGTCCACGGGAGTCGACAGCAGGACGGCCATGTCGTCGTCGTTGCGCCTGTCGCTCATGACGGGTCTCCTTTCGTGTGCGCGCCCGGATAGGTGTTCCTGAGGTTCTTGAGCCCGTCCGCGGCGGCTCTCCGGGCCGCCTCGACGGTGCCGCCGAGGATCTCCGCGATCTCGGCGTATGCCAGCCCCGCCACGTACCGGTAGGCGATGGCCTGACGCTGTTTGTTCGGGAGTGATTTCACCGCGCTCCACAGGCCGGCGTCCTCGGAGTCCGGGATGCCCTGTGCGGTCGCGCCTTCCGGCACTTCCTCGACCGGCAGGGGGTTCCTCTTCGCGGCACGCAGCACGTCGATCGCCTTGCGGTGCGCGATCGTCACCAGCCATGCCTCCACGTTCGCCGTCTCCGGCAGATCGGGATAGGCGCGCATGGCGGAGAGGAAGGTCTCCGACCACGCGTCGTCCGCGTCGTGCGGGCCGAGGACGACCCGGCAGACGCGCAGCACGGTTGCGCCGTGCTGCGCGACCACGCTCTCGAACGGTTGCTTCATGTTCATCCCACTGAAGACGTACGTGCGGTGGCAAACGTGAGCTTTACGGTCAGAACAATCGTCCCGCGCCGACCGCGGCCGGCTCCTCAAGTTCCAGCAGTGCGCGCTTGCGCTTCAGCCCGCCGGCGTAGCCGGTCAGGGACCCGCTGGAGCCGACGACGCGATGGCACGGGACGAAGATGCACAGCGGGTTCGCACCCACGGCCTGTCCGACCTGCTGCGCGAGGCCGCGATCGCCGACCTGCTCGGCGATGCGACCGTAGGTGGTCGTGTCACCGCGCCGGACGCTTTTGACGATGTCCCAGACGGCGTGCTGGAAGGGGTCGCCGTCGGCAGCGAGCGGAAGATCGAACTGCCTGCGCCGCCCCGCCAGGTAGTCCCGCAGCTGGCGGACCGCCTCGTTCAGCAGCGGGTCCGTCCTGCAGCTGGTCTCAGGACCGAACGCCTCCTGCGGGGGCCGACGGACGTGGTGCCTGAAGTACAGGCCGGCGATCGCCCCGCCCTCGGCGGCGAGCGTGATCGCTCCGAGTTCCGTATCGGTCACGACGTGTCGGGTGCTCATCTGCGTCTCCCCTCTCCTGCCCGGTAGACGCCTGCCGCCCGCAGAACGTGAGATCCCGTGGGAGTCGCCAGCGACCGGATGATCGCCGAGAACGGTCCAGCCGCACCGCGCCGCTCATGACGTCCCTGTGAACAAGGGGCAACTTCGTCGTGAGAGGTCGCCGCTGTACCCCCTGATTTCTCCTTATGCCGCCTGCATCTCCATAGATTGCGCTTGCGGCATGACCGGCCGTGTCAGTGGGGGCCATGGCGGCGGCAGCGGATACGGGGGAGATGGGGCGGGGAACGGGATGGCACGGGCTCGTGTCGACCGAAGAGCGGCGCCCGGGGCGCGCTGTCACATCGGTGCCAGCGCGCACAGCGGCTACGGCTGGCGGCTGGTCGCGCCCAACGGGCGGGTGGTGGCCGTGTCGGCGCACGGCTATCCGGACTTCGGGGCCTGCCGGTCGGCCTTCGAGGACTTACGCGTCCACCACGCGGCGCACGTGGGCGCCGTCCAGCACGGGCCGGACGTCCACGGCTGGGTGTGGCAGTTACGCAGCCCCGGCGGCGAGGCGGTGGCGGTCTCCGCGCGGCCGTACGAGCGCTACTCGACGTGTTGGCGCCGCTGCCGAAGGGGACGCGGGTGACGATCTCCGGGCCGATGGGCAGGCTGGAGTACCGGGTGTACCAGAACCACATCACCCCGGGGCAGGGCGGTCAGAACCACGGCCTGTACTGGGGGGACGTCACCCTGCAGACGTGCGTGGGCCCGGACACGGGCTTCAGCTACCTGGAGCGCACCTGGCCGCCGATCGACAGGGCATGACGGGCCTCATCCGGGCCGTAGAGCGCTGTGGATGGGCATGCTGTAGATCGACTCGGAGCGGACGAAGGCGCCGGGACGAGGCGCGTGGATCATGTGGCCGCCGCCGGTGTAGAGGCCGACGTGGCTGATGTCGTCGAAGAAGAAGACCAGGTCGCCGGGGCGCAGTTCGGCGACGGGCACGGAGGTGCCGGCGGTGACCTGGTCCCACGTCACCCGGGGTATCTCCACCCCGGCCGCCCGCCACGCGGCCTGCGTCAGACCGGAGCAGTCCCACGCGTCGGGCCCGGTCGCGCCCCACACGTACGGCTCGCCCAACTGCGCCTCGGCGAAGGCGATGGCGGCCTCGGCACCCGCGGAGACGGGCCCGTCGTCGGCGGGCGCGGCGGCCTCACCGGTGATGG
>NZ_JACBXC010001220.1 GCF_013870535.1 Streptomyces phytophilus
GCTCCACCCGGATGCCCTCGGGCGCGGTGGCGGTCCAAGTGACGGTGTGCCCGGTGAAGTCCACGTCCTGCGCCTCGACCGTCAGCGCCTCGGGGCCCCCTTCGCGTACGAGCAGCAGCTCGCCCGGGTCGCCGAAGCCGGTGGCGGCAGCGCGGTAGCCGTCGGCGACCATCCGCCGCACCTCGGCGTCGCTGTACGACCCCTCGCTCCCCCACCGCCCCCGGGCCTGCACGTTCGGCAGGCTGACACCGTTGAAGCGGTTGCGGTGGACCAGCCGCCGGTACGCCGCCCGCGCGGCCCGCTGCTCCGGGCTGCCCGCCGGCGCGAGCCCGACGGCGGTGTCGGCCAGGGCGATGCCCGCGTTGCGGGTGAGCCGGTCGAGGACCACCCGGGCGCCGTCGCCCTCCGCGCGGCCGGCGGCCTCGGTCAGCGCCGCGCGGGCCCGGGTGTAGCTCTCGTGCAGCTGTGCGGCGCTGCGCGTGTCGGGGTCGTAGCGGGTCTGGTCGTAGTAGTCGCGCAGGGCCGGGACGGCGGCGGCGCCGAAGCGGGCGTGCAGATAGCGCTCCAGGAAGCCGCCGGCGTCCAGCCCGGGGTCCCAGGCCAGCGCGGCCACCAGGTTCTGCACGTGCTCGTAGGTGATCCAGTCGGCGGGCTCGCAGTACATGCCGACGCCGTTCGCGCCGGTGCGCGACGCGAACGCCGCGTCGCCCGCGATGGTGGCGAGCGGGTGGACCGGCAGGCTCCGCCACCGGTAGCGGCGGTAGTACTCGTACATCGACAGGGTGCCGCGGTAGGACTCCCGCCAGGCGCGCAGGGCCTCGGCGTGCGGGACGTTGGCGGGGACGGCCGGATCGCCGAGGGAGCCGGCGTAGTTCCGGGCGTACGGGGCGAAGTCGACGACGACGCCGGGGTCGGTGGCGTACTCCGGGTCGGGGGGCCGCAGGGTGGAGGCGTAGGCGATGCGCTCCACGCGGACGCCGGGCAGGTGCTCGCGTACGGCCGCGGCCAGGCGGTTGACGACGACGGACTCGGCGTTGGACGGGGTGCCGTACCGGTCGAGGATCGGCTTTTGGAACTGCCAGACGTCCGGCGGCCAGCAGTCGAAGACCGTGATCTCGGGGCGCTCCCTGAGGAACGCGACGACCTCGGCGGTGTACGCCTCCAGGGCCTCGGCGTTGTAGATGTCGAACAGCGGGCCGCCCGACTCGTAGTACTGCGGGTAGTCCGCCGGGGGCAGGAACGTGTCGTAGCCGTGGCCGCCGGACTCGATGCGGATGCCGCGCTTGCCCGCCTCGCGGATCAGCACGTCGCGCACCCCGTCGTAGACGGTGACGCCGATGCCGAGGTAGTCGGTGGGGTAGACGAAGGTGTTGAGGCGGTTCTTGGCCATCCAGTCGAGCAGCGCGGGCAGGGTGGCCGCGTGGTGGCTGTAGCCCTCCTCCGCGTACTGGCGGCGCATGGTCCACGCGGGCCGGTCGGCCAGGCGCTGCGCCGGGAGTGCGAGGGAGCCGCGGCGCGGGACGTGTTCCGCGTGGCCCTCGTACGCCGGGAAGGCGGGGGCGAAGAAGCGGATGCCGAACGCCTCCAGCACGGCGTACGCCGCGTAGAGGGGGGCGCGGTCGCCGAGGCCGGTGAGCACGGCGTACGCGTCGTCGGCGTGGACGGCGAAGGAGTCCTCCGGCGCACCGGACAGCTCCGCCGCCGCGGCGGCGACGCGGGCGGCGGGGACGGTGGCGGCCGGCCCGGTGCCGGCCCGCAGGGCGACGAAGCCGCTGACGCC
>NZ_JACBXC010001221.1 GCF_013870535.1 Streptomyces phytophilus
CCGGGCGCGTCCGGTGCCGTGCTGTGCTCCGTCATCTCGTACGTCCTGTCGTACCTCTTGACTGGGATCCGGCCGCTCCGCAAGCTAACCGAATGATCGGTCGGGCCACAAGGGGAGTCAGGTGGTGCAGCACATGACCGCGCCGCACGACGGCACGACGGTGTTCGCGGCCGACGCCGCCGCCCGCCGCCACGGCATCGAGCTGCTGGAGGCCGCGCCGGGCGCCGCGACGCTGCGGATGGCGGTCACTGCGGAGATGGCCAACGGCCACGGCATCGCCCACGGCGGCTACGTCTTCCTCCTCGCGGACACCGCCTTCGCCTGCGCCTGCAACAGCCGCGGCGTCGCCGTCGCGGCGGGCGCGGACATCACGTACGCGGCGCCCGCGCACGTCGGCGACGTGCTGGTGGCGCGGGCGGAGGAGCGGGTGCGCTTCGGGCGGAACGGGGTCTACGACGTGAGCGTGCTGCGCGGCGCCGAGGTGATCGCGGAGTTCCGGGGCCGGAGCCGTATCGTCCGCGACCCGGCGACGGGGACGACCCGGGACACCGCGGCGAACGGCGGGCACCACGGCGCAGGCGACGAGAACGGCCCGGAGGGACGAGCGTGAGCGACACCACGACCGGCAGCCCCGCCCCCCTGCTCGACGCGGGCGAGCGCATGACTCCCGGCGAACTCGGCGCGTACCAGCTCGACCGCCTCCGCGCCACGCTCCGCCGCGCCTACGACAACGTCCCCCTCCACCGCCGCAGGTTCGACGCCGCCGGCGTCACCCCCGACGACTGCCGCACCCTCGCCGACCTCGCCCGCTTCCCCTTCACCACGAAGGACGACCTCCGCGAGGACTACCCCTTCGGGATGTTCGCCGTCCCCGTCGCCGACGTCCGCCGCCTGCACGCCTCCAGCGGCACCACCGGCCTGCCCACCGTCGTCGGCTACACGGCGGCCGACCTCGACATCTGGTCCGGGCTCGTCGCCCGCTCCATCCGTGCCGCGGGCGGCCGGCCCGGCCACCGGGTGCATGTCGCGTACGGCTACGGGCTGTTCACCGGCGGCCTCGGCGCCCACTACGGCGCCGAGCGCCTCGGCTGCACCGTCATCCCCGCCTCCGGCGGGATGACCGCGCGGCAGGTGCAGCTCATCCGGGACTTCGCGCCCGAGGTCATCATGGTCACGCCCTCCTACATGCTCACGATCATCGACGAGTTCGAGCGCCAGGGCATCGACCCGCGTACCAGCTCGCTGCGCGTCGGCATCTTCGGCGCCGAGCCGTGGACGGAGGAGATGCGCCACGAGATCGAGGAGCGGGCCGGGCTGGACGCGGTGGACATCTACGGCCTGTCGGAGGTGATCGGGCCCGGCGTCGCGCAGGAGTGCGTGGAGACCAAGGACGGGCTGCACGTGTGGGAGGACCACTTCCTGCCGGAGGTCGTGGATCCGGTCACGGGCGAGGTGATGCCCGCGGGCGAGGGCGGCGAGCTGGTGTTCACGTCGCTGACGAAGGAGGCCGTGCCCGTCGTCCGCTACCGCACCCGCGACCTCAGCCGGCTGCTGCCGGGCACGGCGCGGCCGGCGTTCCGGCGGATGGAGAAGGTCACCGGCCGCTGCGACGACATGATCATCCTGCGCGGGGTGAACGTCTTCCCGAGCCAGATCGAGGAGATCGTGCTCCGCACGCCGGGCGTGGCCCCGCACTTCCAGCTGCGGCTGACCCGCCGAGGGCGTCTCGACCGCATGACGGTACGGGCCGAGGCCCGGCCGGGGGCGCCGGTGGAGC
>NZ_JACBXC010001222.1 GCF_013870535.1 Streptomyces phytophilus
GTGCCCCGGGGTGCTGCCCGGCGACGCGCCGGAGCCGCCCGCCGTACGGGAGCTGCGGCCGTGGCTGGACGCGGCGGACGGGTTCGTCGTCGTGGCCCCCGCCGCCCGGCCGCACGCCGAACAGCCGCACACCGGCCGGCCGGACTCCGCCGGGCCGCTGCAGCGCGCGCTGGTGTGGTGCGCCGAGGCGTTCAAGGCGCGGCCGGTGGCGCTGCACGTACGCGCGGGGGAGGAGACCGCGCGTGCGCTGCGCACCCTGCGCGCCGACCTCGCCGAGGCGCACGCGCTGACCGTCCACGAGACGGACTGCCCCGACGGCGCGCTCGACGAACTCATCTGGTGGGCCCGCGCCCTGCGCACCGCCCGCGCCCACACGCCGTACCCCTTCTGATCCCGACCGTCCCCAAACCCCGAAACGAGAAGAATCATGTCCGCAATCGCCCCGGAGGCCACCGCGCTGCGCGCCGGCCCCAGGCAGTGGCTCGGCCTCGCGGTGCTGCTGGCGCCGACGATCCTGCTGTTCGTCACGATGACCGTGCTGTTCCTCGCCACCCCCGACATCGCCGCCGACCTCGAACCCAGCAGCGGCCAACTGCTCTGGATCAACGACATCTACGGCTTCATGATGGCCGGCCTGCTCGTCGCGATGGGCACCCTCGGCGACCGCATCGGGCGCCGCCGCATCCTCCTCTTCGGCGCCGTGGCGTTCGGCGCGGCGTCCGCGGCGGCGGCGTTCGCGCCGAACGCGGAGGCGCTGATCGCGGCGCGCGCCGTGATGGGCGCGGGCGCCGCCGCGGTGATGCCGTCGACGCTGTCGCTGATCAGCAACATGTTCCAGGACGCCAAGCAGCGGGCGACCGCCATCGGCCTGTGGGCGGCGTCCGTGTCCGTCGGCGTGGCCGTCGGCCCGCTGGTCGGCGGGCTGCTGCTGGAGAACTTCTGGTGGGGTGCCGCGCTGCTGGCGGGCGCCCCGGTGATGGTGCTGGTGCTGATCGCCGCGCCGTTCCTGGTGCCCGAGTACCGGGCGCCGCAGCCGGGCGGGCTCGACCTGCCGAGCGTGGCGCTGTCCATGGTCACGGTCCTGCCCGTCGTCTACGGCGTGAAGGAGATGGCGGCGCACGGCGTCAATGCCACCGCGGTCGTCGCCCTCGTGCTCGGCATCGTGCTGTCGACCGTCTTCGTCCGGCGTCAGCTCCGGCTGGCCAACCCCCTGCTCGACATGCGCCTGTTCGGCGACCGCACGTTCAGCGGCGCCCTGGCCGTCTTCCTCCTCAGCGCGGTCGCGCTCGGCGGCGTGTACCTGCTCTTCACGCAGTACCTCCAGCTCGTCGAGGAGCTGACGCCGCTGGAGGCGGGGCTGTGGATCCTGCCGGCGGCGGTGCTGCTGGTGATCGTCTCGATGCTGTCGCCGGTGATCGCCCGCAGGGTGCGCCCGGGGTACGTCGTGGCGGCCGGCAGCCTGCTGTCCGCGGCGGGGTACCTGGTGCTCACCCAGGTCGACAGCGTCGGCGGCCTGCCGCTGCTGATCACCGGGTTCTACCTGCTCTACCCGGGCATCGCGCCGGTGATGGCCCTGGCCACCAACCTCGTCATCGGCTCCGCCCCGCCGGAGAAGGCGGGTGCCGCGTCGGCGGT
Organism: Streptomyces phytophilus; assembly: GCF_013870535.1. GTDB lineage: Bacteria > Actinomycetota > Actinomycetes > Streptomycetales > Streptomycetaceae > Streptomyces > Streptomyces phytophilus. The sequence goes on from NZ_JACBXC010001222.1 coordinate 1,636, forward strand.
CAACAGCACGGCCAGCGACCTCGGCGTGGCCCTCGGCATCGCCCTGCTGGGCAGCGTCGGCACCGCCGTCTACCGCGGCGACATGGCCGATTCGGTCCCCGCCGGCGTACCCGAGGGCGCGGACGCCGCCGCCCGCGACAC
>NZ_JACBXC010001223.1 GCF_013870535.1 Streptomyces phytophilus
AGCACGTCGAGCACCTGGTCCGCGTCGAGGTCGCAGCCGGAGGCCGTGAGCACCCGCAGCGCCTCGGCGAGCCGCTCCCCACCGCCCGGCACGGCTACATCGCCCCGGTCAGCTGGTGCAGCACCGCGTCGAGCAGGCCGTCCGCGTCGAGGTCGACGCCGCCGACGCGCAGGAAGACGGCGTTGAGCAGCTGGTCGGTGGCCAGTTCGCCCGGTGCGCGGCGCCGCAGGAAGGTCTCGATCAGGTCGTCCGCCTCGTCGAGCGCCGCCTCGCCCAGGTGGGCGGCGACGATGGCGCGCAGCCGCTCCTCGTCGGGTACGGGCAGGTCGAGGCGGACGCAGCGGCGCAGGAACGCGGGCGGGAAGTCGCGCTCCCCGTTGCTGGTGATGACGATCACCGGGAACTCGACGCACTGGACGCGCCCCTGGCCGATCACCACCGAGCCGCGGTGGTCGTAGGTCTGCACCTCGACCTCGGCCAGGTGCTCCGGGAGCCTGGTCAGCTCCGGGATGCCGAAGTGGCCCTCCTCGAACACGGTCAGCAGGTCGTTGGGCAGGTCGACGTCCCCCTTGTCCATCTCGTCGACGAGCAGCGCCCGGGGGGTCGCCGACGGCACGAGCGCGGTCCCCAGCGGGCCGAGCCTGATGAACGTGCCGATGGACGGCTCGCTCTCGCCGCGGTCCCGGCTCAGCGTCGTCTCGCGCAGCCGGCCGATCGCGTCGTACTGGTAGAGGGCGTCCTTGACGGTCGAGCGGCTGTTGACCGGCCAGCGCAGCAGCTCGCCGAGGCGCAGTTCGTGTGCGACGGCCCGTGCCAGCGACGACTTCCCCGTTCCGGCCGGGCCCGTCACCAGCAGCGGACGGCGCAGGTGGAGCGCCGCGTTGACGACGTCGGAGTGCCGCTGCTCGATCAGGTACGGCAGTTCGGAGCGCCGCGTACGGGACGGGGTGAAGCGGCGCCACGGCGGCGCCTGGGGGAGGGTGACGGTCCGGGGGACGCCGTCACCCCGGAACAGGCGCCAATCGGCCTCGGAGGCAGATGTCATGAGTTCTCCTGGGGCTCTGTGAGGTGCAGCCGGGGCACGGTGTGGTCGGCGTCGGCCCAGGCCAGCACCGGCCGGCCGGGATACTCCGGGGGGCGTGCCTTGGCGTTCGCGCGGTAGTCGCGCACGCCGTCGGGCAGTTCGCGGGTGGCGACTTCGGACATGTGCTTCGTCACGTGCGACGCGCCGTCCCGGCCCCGGTCCCACACCACCACCGGTATGCCCAGGACCAGGCACGTCTGCACGATGCCGTCCCGCTGCCCGGGAGGCAGGTCGACGCAGACGCGTACGGTGTCCAGCTTGTTGACCAGCAGCGAGTAGATCACGTCCGGGTCCACGGGCTCCGAGACGACGAACGTCTTGCCCGAGTCCAGCCGGCTCCACCTGCTGCGCCAGTGCGCCGTGAAGCGGCCGTGCCGGCGCAGCAGTTCGGGGCAGTGCACGACGAGCGGGAACTCCACCCCGAGCGCACCCGGCAGGATCTCGCCTGGGTCGCGGGCCTCCCACTCGTCCACCGGCAGGTTGAGCCCGGCCCGGTCCACGAGCACCTCCACCAGCGGCGGCCGTTCGTCCGCCACCGCGGGGGCGAGGGTGTCCAGGACGCGCAGCACCTCGCGCGCCGCCTCCGACGCCGAGTACGCCGCCACGCCGGACACCGACACCTGCCGGGGCCCGTCCCCTTCGTCGCACCACAGGCGCAGCCTGTGCCGGCCCCGCTCCGCCCGCGTCACC
>NZ_JACBXC010001224.1 GCF_013870535.1 Streptomyces phytophilus
CGGGAGGCGGCCGGCGGGCGCGCTTTCATCGGGGTGCCCTTCGGGAGAGGGGCCCGGGGGCGGCTCGGGAGGGAGAGCCGCCCCCGGGGATGGAGGGTGTTTCCTCAGGGAGTGCCGTCGGCACCGCACTTGACGATGACGTTGATGCAGTCGCGTACGCGCTGGGCCAGTTCGTCCTCGGGCCACACGTTGAAGAAGTCGCCGTGCATCGTGTAGCCGCGGCCGGAGGCCAGCGAGAGTTGCTCCGGCGGGCTGTTCACCGGATAGCGCAGCACCTGGCGCAGCTTCGGCACGGGTACCGGGTGGGTCGAGGGGCACTGGCCGCCGACCGGGAAGGCCATGTGGCTCTTGTGGTCGGCGGAGTCCAGGTCGACGCCGTTCCAGCACTGCGGGAAGTCGAGGTACGACTCCAGCATCGAGCCGTCCGGGCAGTCGACGAACTCCTTGCCCGGCGGCACCTCGCCGTGGTGCAGGCAGGACCAGCGGGCGCTGGAGTTGTCGTCCGGGCCGGTCGCCTTGGAGTAGCCGGCGATGATGCGCAGGCCCCGCGGGAACGGCTGGATGTTGGCGATGACGTCGTCGCGCACGCCCTCGCCGAGGTAGTAGAAGGTGGTGCCGGTGGGCTCGATCTCGCGGGTGCCGTCGTACAGCGTCGGCACCCAGTACGAGGAGAGGTCGGAGACCGGGTCGCACGTCGTCCGGCCGCCCTGCAGGCTGGTCAGGTCGGAGTGGGCGTCGGTGGAGTCGTTGCCGAAGAAGCTGTGCATGTGGGAGGCGCCCGGCATGCCGGGCAGCACGATCGGGTCGTCGGGCTTGCGGTGGCTGTACGGGCACTCGGCGAGGAACTCCGCGACGCGGACGACGTCCGCCGCCGCGGCGGGCGCGGCCCGGTCGGCGGCGCGGCCGAAGACGTCGAGACCGGCGAGCCGGAGGTCCTGCTGCCGGGCCCGGTCGGTCGCCAGGACCCGCAGGTGGCGGCCGATGCCGGAGACGTCGTACGTCTGCTCGCCGGCGGCGGCGCCGGTGATCCGGCGGACCGTGACCCACCGCTCGCCGTCGGCGGAGGTCTGGAGCTGGAAGTCGTCGGCGGGCTCGCCGCTCCAGTCGAGGGTGACCGCGTCGACCTCGGTGAGGCCGCCGAGGCCGACGCGGGTGGAGTCCTGCGCGCTCGCCAGCGGCTGCGGGCCGCCGGGCTCCGCGCCCTGGGCGCGGTCGAAGATCAGCGTGGCGAACAGCACCAGGACCGCGAAGACGGCTAAGACCAGGGGCCGCCGTCTGGGCCGGGCGGCGTACGCCTGGCCGTGGGGGGATGAGGACACGACTCTCCTTCAAGAGGTGATCGGATTCCGACACACTGAGAGAGCGCTCCAACCGGGAAAGTAGAAGCGCGGGCGGGTGGCTGTCAAGGCTCGCCGCAGCCACCGCCGTCCTCACACCCCTTGAACTCACCGCGGGCGTACCAACACCCCTGCCGTTTCCGCGACTTCCGCGTGCGCCACCACCAACCAACCGCCTGAAAACGGGACTTACCGATCCCTCGTCGCCACGGGTGCGTGCGCACCCCCTTGACGGCGCCTGCCCATGGGCGTAAACCAACTCAGGCGTGAGAGAGCGCTCTCTTTCACTCAATCATTCATTCCTTGAAGCCTGATCGAAGAGCCGACCAGCGCACCATCCGCCCCACCGGGTGCCCCCCGCACCAGAGCCGACGACTCAGGAGTGTTACCGATGCGCGTACCCCCCACCGGAGAATCGCCCGCGCCGTCCGCAAGAT
>NZ_JACBXC010001225.1 GCF_013870535.1 Streptomyces phytophilus
CTGCCAGGCGGACCACACCCAGATCGCCGCCGGCGCGAGCGCGAGGCACACCCCGAGCACCGTCCAGGTGCGCATCGCGACGTGCGTGTGGCCCAGGACCACCGACGCCAGGAACGACACCGCGAGGAGCCCCGCCCAGAACAGGTGGATGCGGAACGTCGCCAGCCGGTCCGGGCTCGCGTCGCCGCCCTTGGGCGTCACCACGAACCGGCACGGCCGCCGCAGCACCGCCGCCTTGAACGACGTGAAGTAGATCGGCGCCGACATCGCCGACATCAGCATCCCGGCGAGGCCGCCGGAGCCCTCGGGCTCGTGCGGCGAGACGTTGTGCCGCCGGTTCCACAGGTACAGGCCGATCTGCAGGGCCGCCGCGTCGCTGTAGAGCATCAGCCAGATCGAGGCCGGCACCTGGGTGCCCGAGGAGCCGAGCCAGAGGAAGAGCGTGCAGCTCAGCGCGCCGAGGAACCAGTTGACCGCGGTCATCGGGTAATAGACGAGCATGAGCGAGTAGTTGAGGAGCCGCCGGACGGGGAAGCGCTTCCGGCCGCGCGCGTACTGGCCGATGAGCGTCTCGTACGTGCCGCGCGACCAGCGCAGCTGCTGGGTGAAGAAGTCGGTCCAGGAGCTGGGCCCCTCGCCGACGGCCAGCACGTCCGGGGTGTAGACCGACGACCAGTGCCGGCCGGTGGCCGGGTTGCGGGTGCGGTGCAGCTCGAAGCCGGTGGCCATGTCCTCGGTGATGGAGTCGTAGAGGCCGCCGATCTGCTTGAGCGCGGTGATGCGTACGGCGTTGTTCGTGCCGACGAACATCGGCGAGCCGGAGGCGTTGCCGGCGCGCTGGATCAGCGCGTGGAAGAGGTACTGCTGGCTCTCCGCGAACTTCGTGACGGCGGTGTCGTAGTTCCCGTACACCTGCGGGCCGACGACGAAGGCGACGTCCGGGTCGCGGAAGTAGCCGAGCATCCGCTCCAGGTAATTGGGCAGCGGCACGTGGTCGGTGTCGACCGAGGCGAAGAAGTCGTAGCCGTCGCCGTACGCGGCCAGCCAGGCGTTGTAGTTGCCGTGCTTGGTCTTCGCGCGGTGGGGGCCCTCCTCCTGGTTCCACTGCGGCACGCCCTTGCGGCTGAAGTGCCGTACGCCCAGCTCGGCGCAGAGCGCCCGGGCCTCGGGGTCGTCGCCCTCGTCCAGCAGCCAGACGTCCAGCGGCCCGTCGTGCCGCAGGGCGACGGCGCCGGTGAGCGTGGCGCGCACCATGGCGATGGGTTCCTTGCCGGGCACGTACGTGGTGAGGAACGCGACCCGGGTGCCGGGCTCGGCGGTGACCGGGACCGGGTCGCGGGCGACCATCGTGGCGTGCGCGATCGAGACGACGTTGACCAGCCGGAACGACTCGATCAGGCCGATCGATATGAGCATCACCGCGTCCGCGGTGAGCAGCCACGGCGGGGCGCCGGTGCGCTCGGTCCAGTGCGAGGGCCAGACCAGGTAGAGCAGCAGGGCGCAGGACAGCAGCGGCGCGAGCGCCATGAGCAGGACCGCCCGGACGCGGTGGGGCTCACGGGAGAGCAGGCGCGTGTAGCGCACCCGGTAGGGCCGGGACGGATCGGGATCCGTCAGCGGCCCCGCGAGGCGGCTGAACTTCTCGTAGTCATAGCCTTCCGGCCGCACGATCCCTCCGCAGATCCGACAACGCCGACATCTCCCACCAAAAGGGGAAATGGCCTACGTGTCGAACCGGGGAGGGCCGTGCGGGGGTTTCCGTCCCCCGCAGG
>NZ_JACBXC010001226.1 GCF_013870535.1 Streptomyces phytophilus
GCGACGTGCCGCGGGCCGCGGTCCACCACGAACTCCACGTTCACCCCCTGGGGATACGCCGACGCCGGCGCGACCCCCGGTGCCTCGTACAGCCGCCCCGCGTCCGCGAGGTCGGCGATGAAGGCGACCGCGTGCGGATTGCCCATCCCCACGTTCCGCGCGGGCCAGGTCCGCCCGTCGACCGTGACCGTCACCTCGGCGTCCGGGCCGGCCGCGAGCGCCGCCCGGCCCATGCCGACCGTCACGTCACCGTCCTTCGCCAGGTGCACGCGCCGCACTCCCGCGCGCGTGCCGATCGCCAGGTCGCCCGTCTCCGCGAGCCCGGCGTGCTGCAGGTAGCGGGCGAAGACCCGCACGCCGTTGCCGCACATCTCGGCGATGCTGCCGTCGGCATTGCGGTAGTCCATGAACCACTCCGCGTCGGCGGCCATCCGCCGCCCCTCCGGGTGCGCGTCCGACCGCACGACCCGCAGCAGGCCGTCGGCGCCGATGCCCGCCCGGCGGTCGCACAGCCGGGCCACGGCGTCCGTGGACAGGCTGATGAGGCCGGCCGGGTCCGGAACGATCACGAAGTCGTTCTCGGTGCCGTGCCCCTTGAGGAAATGCAGCTGTGCGGTACTCACCCTGCGATCGTAACCGCCCGCGCCGACAACGCCCCGGCGACGGGAAGCGACCCGGCGACGGGAAGCGACCCGGCGACGGGAAGCGACCCGGCCCGGGAGCCGGTCAGCCCAGCCGGGCCACCCGCCAGACGGCCAGCGCGACGACCCCCGCCACCGCCGCCGCGTACAGCAGCGCGATCCGCCAGTCCGCCCGCCGCCCGGAGCCGCGCCGCGGCAGCCCGGGCAGCGCCAGGCCCACCCGGCGCGCGGCCATCATGGCCCACCCGGCGGCACAGCAGCTGATGAGCAGCCCGAGCATCGCCACGACGGGACCGCCGCCGCCGAACTCGAAGGCCAGCGGGAACGCGAACATCAGCGATCCCAGCGCGGCCAGCGCGACGATGGGGGCGAGCTGCCAGAAGCGGAGCAGCCGCGGCGGACGCAGCTCGCGGAACGACTCCTGGCCCGCAGGCTCCGGCGCCTCCGTGAGGTCTCCCGCGAGGTCGTCCGCGGGCTCTGCCACGGGCCCTGCGATCCGGTCGTCCTGCGGCTCCCGTCGACTGTCACGAGGGCCGGCCTCCATAGCCACGTGCCCTCCCAACCTCCGGCGACTTTCAGGCTTCCCAGCTCGCCTTGATGATGGCACGGCCGGGAACACCCGCAGTGCCACCGAGGCGTCCCGATGCCATGACGTGATCAGCCTGTGACCGACCGTTCGAGTAGGTCACACGCGGTGTCCGGAAGGCGGTCACGGTCGGCTTCCGAGCCGCTGATCCAGTGCACGCGCGGGTCGCGCCGAAACCACGTCTCCTGCCGCCGCGCGAACCTCCGGGTGGCCCGCACGGTCTCGTCCCGGGCCTCCGCTTCCGTGCACTCGCCGGCGAGGAACGACAGCACCTGCTGGTACCCCAGGGCCCGGGAGGCCGTACGGCCCTCACGCAGCCCTTCCGCTTCCAGCCGCCGCACCTCGTCCACGAGACCGGCCTGCCACATCCGGTCCACACGCCGCCCGATCCGCTCCGCCAGCTCGGGGCGCGGCACGGCGATGCCGATCTGGAGGGTGTCGTAGACCGACTCGTGCGCGGGCAGGTTGGCCGTGAAGGGGCGGCCGGTCAGCTCGATCACCTCCAGCGCTCGGACGATCCTGCGGCCGTTGCCCGGCAGGATCG
>NZ_JACBXC010001227.1 GCF_013870535.1 Streptomyces phytophilus
TCGTCGTCGACCACCACCACGTCTCCGGCCTGGTCCGCGGGCTGCTCTGCGCGTCGTGCAACACCGCCGAGGGCCGCCGCACGTCGTACTACGCCGAGCCGTACGCCTCGTACCGCCGCCGCCCGCCCGCGCTGATCGTCGGCCTCACCGAGCGCTACCCCCACTGGCGCCCGAACGCCTACCACTACGTCCTCGGCGACCCTCCCGACGACCCCGCGCTCGCCGCCCGCGTCCTCGGCCACCTCATCCGCCACCCGCCCCGGCGCCCCGCGGGCCGCCCGGTCGAGATCCCCGGGCTGCCCGGCCACTACCTGGTGGGAGACGGGATGCGCCGTCTCGCCGAGCGGCTGGCGGCGGAGGCATAGTGGAGACATGACTGTCCTCTTCCGGCGCACCGTCCCGATCTTCCGCATCTTCGACATCGCCAAGGCGCGCGAGTTCTACCTCGACTACCTGGGCTTCACCGTCGACTGGGAGCACAGGTTCTCCGACGGGTTCCCGCTCTACATGCAGGTGTCCCGCGGCGACCTCACCCTCCACCTCAGCGAGCACTACGGCGACGCCAGCCCCGGAGCCACCGCCTACATCGAGGTCGACGGTGCGGGCGAACTGCACGCGGAGCTGAAGGCCAAGGACTATCCGTACCTGAAGCCCGGGCTCGAAGAGGACGCCGGGATCGGCACGATCCTGGAGCTCACCGACCCCTTCGGCAACCGGCTGCGGTTCGTCCAGCCGAACCCCTGACCCGCACCCGGGCGTACACTCGCCCGGTGCCAGAGAACGACGTCGTCGCGGCCGGCGGCCGGACCGCGATCCGCCCCCCGCGCGCCGCGGACGAGGAGGAGTTCCTCGCCCGTGCGCGGGCCAGCGCCCAGCTCCACCGCCCGTGGCTGTCCCCGCCCGCCACCCCCGCCGACTACCGCGCCTACCTGGAGCGGCTCACCGAGCCGCAGACCGAGGGGTTCCTCGTCTGCGAGCGGGAGTCCGGCGCGATCGCCGGCTTCGTCAACATCAACGCCATCGTGCGCCGCGCCTTCCTCTCCGGCGCCCTCGGGTACGCGGCGTTCGTGCCGTACGCCGGCCGCGGCCACATGTCCGAGGGCATCGGCCTGGTCGTCCGGCACGCCTTCACGCACCTCGGCCTGCACCGCCTGGAGATCAACGTCCAGCCGGGCAACGCCGCGTCCATCGCGCTGGCCAAGCGCGCGGGCTTCCGCCTGGAGGGCTTCTCGCCGGATTACCTGTTCATCGACGGCGCCTGGCGCGATCACGAACGCTGGGCGCTGACCGCCGAGATGACCGACCTCCCGGGTGCGGCGCGCTAGCCGTCAGCGGCGGCGGTCGACGTACTCGAAGATGCTGCCGTCGGGGTGGCGCGCCACCATGTTGCGTCCGATCGGCGTCTCCGAGGGGCCCGCGACGATCTCGGCGCCGACCGAGCGGAGCGTCGCGTACGCCTCGGTGACGTCCTTGACCGCCAGTGTCGCGGTGATTCTGCGCAGCACGTCGAGGGTCTGCGGCGGACCGGACATCAGCAGGAAGCAGCCGACCGCGGCGACGGAGACGCCCGCCTGCGAGAAGTGCTGCGCCTGTTCGCCGGTCAGCCTCTCGTACGTGTCGACGGCGGACTCAAGGTCGTCCACGCAGATGCGCAGTGAGGTGCCGAGGATCTCCATGGGGAGAGTCTAGGGGCGGCGAAGCACGTTGCGGCGCCGGGCCGTTGGAGCGGATACGGGCCGGGCCGCGGGGCCGTCAGGGCACCCGGCAGA
>NZ_JACBXC010001228.1 GCF_013870535.1 Streptomyces phytophilus
GGACGCGGCAGGGGTGGAGGCGCGGCCGGCGGGGTCGGTCACGGGGCTGGGACTGCTGCCGGTACGGGTGGCGTTCGCGGCCGAGAAGACGCTGGCCCGGCCGTCGGGGACGGCGCTGGGCGAGCCGGTGGAGGGGTACGAGATCCACCACGGGGTGGCGGAGGTACGGGGCGGTGAGCCGTTCCTCGCCGGGTGCCGGGTGGGGCAGGTGTGGGGGACGCACTGGCACGGAGCCCTGGAGAACGACGGCTTCCGGCGGGCGTTCCTGCGGCGGGTGGCGGCGGACGCGGGGCGGGCGTTCGTGCCGGCGCCGGACACGTCGTTCGCGGGGCTGCGGGAGGAGCAGTTGGAGCGGCTGGGGGACCTGATAGAGGAGCACGCGGACACCAAGGCGCTGCTGCGCCTGATCGAGTCCGGCGCCCCGGGCGACCTGCCGTTCCTGCCGCCCGGGGCGCCGGCTTCGTAGTTGCGGGGTCCGGCTCAGCCCCGCGTACGGAGGCGGGCGAGCACCACGCCGCTCACGCCGAGGCCGACGAGCAGCGCGGCGCCGCCGACCAGGTACGGGGTGGCGGAACTGCCGCCCGTCTCGGCGAGTTGCCGCTCCGGGGCGGGGTCCGCGCCGTCGGCGGGGCCCGCGTCCTCGACCGGCTCCGCGTCCCCCTGCGGCCGCTCGCCGGGCTCCCCCGCCGGATCCGTACCGCCTCTCGCGGGCGTCTCGCACGCGGCCTCGACGAGCGTGACCTCGCCCGCCACCTCGGCGACGTTCAGCTTCAGCGGGTTCACCGCCACCGTCAGCCGCAGCGCCGCGGCGCTCGCTGTCGACCGGGTGGTCTGCGTCTGCGAGAAGCCGAGCGACACCTCCCCCACGCCGGGCACCGCGACGACCGTCGGCTCCCCGCCCACCGTGACGGTGACGCGCTTGCCCAGCACCGTGACGGCGCCGAGCGTGTTCGACTCGGCCTCCGGCTTCCCGCCCACCGCGCACACCGCCTTCGACGTCACCTCCTCGACCTCGACGAGGGGGAGCGCGGGCAGCCCGGGGACGTGCACCTCGGCGCGGGCGAGGTCCGCCGACGCCTCGGCGCCGTCCGCGTCGACGGTGGCCTCGGCGGTGGCGACTTCGGCGCGCGCGATGTTCACCGCCCGGGCGCCGTCCGGGTGTTCGGCCCCCTCGGCGGGGGCGATGCCGTCGACCCGGACGTCGAGCGCGGTCTTGTCCGCGGCGCCGGAGTCCCGCCCCGCGGCCGGCACGCGTACCTCGTTGAGGGTGGAGAGCACGGGCGCCTGCACGGTCTTGTCGAGCAGGGAGACGTCGAGGTCGGCGCGGAGCACGGACGCGTCGGCCGAGCCCGTACGGGCCGGGGCGGCGGAGTCTTCGGCGTGCGCGGGCGCGGCCAGGAGCAGGGCGGGGCCGGTGGCCAGCGCGGCCGCCGTGACGGCGGTCGCGGGCATGCGGAACAGGCAGGACAGACGGGACAAGGAACAAACCCCCCACGGGTGAACGGTCGTCGGATCGTCAACTGCCCCGCCATGTTTACGCACTGAGGGTGACGCAATGGACACTCTGCGCTCGTTCACCCCATCGGGCGAACCAATTCACGGAAGTTGACCCCGGCCCCGGGGCACGCTCTACGCTTCCGCGCCCTCAGCCGACGATCCGGCCGCGCAGCACGATCCGCCGCGGCGCGGTCAGCACCCGCACGTCGGCCAGCGGATCCGCCTCGTACACCACGAGATCCGCGGGCGCGCCCTCCGCCAGGCCCGGCCG
>NZ_JACBXC010001229.1 GCF_013870535.1 Streptomyces phytophilus
TCGAAGCCGGTGCCGATGGCCTGGCCGGTGAAGGCTGTGGCCATGACGGCGAGCGCGATGGCGCCGGGGGCGAGGAAGTCGACGCGCCGGCCGGGGCCCGTGTCGACGACGTCGACCGTGCTGAAGAGCAGCAGCAGCACCGCCGGGATGATGAGGGTGAGGAGCAGCTGCTCGCCGTTGCGCAGGAGCAGCCGGGTCTCCAGTCCCGCCTGTGCGGCGACCATGCGGGGCAGCGGCGCCGCCCCGGGGCGCGGCGCGTAGACGCCGGTCCCCGCCTGCCGAGCACTCATGCGCGCGGATCCTTTCGCCCGTACCCCCGGATGGTCCTGTTCACGAGCGCAGATCCTTCCCCGTCAGCTCCAGGAAGACGTCCTCCAGCGTGCGCCGCTCCACCGTCATCTGCTCCGGCAGCACCCCGTTCTGCGCGCACCAGGTCGTGACCGTGGCCAGCAGTTCCGGGTTGATCTCGCCGCTTATCCGGTACGAGCCCGGGGCCAGCTCCAGCGCCGCGGTCTCCGGCGGCAGCGCCTTCAGCAGCGAGCCGAGGTCGAGGCCCGCGCGGCCGGTGAAGCGCATGGTGTTCTCCGCGCCGCCGCGGCACAGCTCCTCGGGGGTGCCCTCGACCAGCAGCCGGCCGCCGTCGATGATCGCGACCTTGTCGGAGAGCTGCTCGGCCTCGTCCATGTGGTGCGTGGTGAGCACCACGGACACCCCGTCGGCGCGCAGCTCGCGGATCAGCTCCCAGGTGGCGCGGCGGGCCTGCGGGTCGAGGCCGGCGGTCGGCTCGTCGAGGAAGACCAGCTCGGGGCGGCCGACGACGGCCATGGCCAGGGCGAGCCGCTGCTGCTGGCCGCCGGAGAGCCGGCGGTAGGGGGTGCGGCCGCAGGAGCCGAGGCCCAGCCGCTCCATCAGGGCGACGACGTCGAGGGGGTGGGCGTGCAGGCGGGCGATGTGCCGCAGCATCTCCTCCGCCCTGGCGGCGGGGTACACGCCGCCGGACTGGAGCATCACGCCGACGCGGGGCCGCAGCTCGGCGGCGTCGGCGAGGGGGTCGCGGCCGAGGACGCGGACGGTGCCGGCGTCCGGCCGGCGGTAGCCCTCGCAGATCTCGACGGTGGTCGTCTTGCCCGCGCCGTTGGGGCCGAGGACGGCGGTGACGTCGCCGCGGGCGGCGGTGAGGCCGAGCCCGGCCACGGCGGTCTTCTCGCCGTACCGCTTGACGAGGCCGGACACCGCGACGGCCGCGTCGGTGGAGGGCTGTTGCATGAGTGCGAGTCTAAAGAGCCCGCGGGGCCGGCCGGCGCCGCCCCGGGAGGGTTCACGCCAGGGGCGGGCCGCGCCCGTACGGAACTTAGGTAACCCTTAGTGACGTATTCCACCGCGCGGTGATCGGGGCCCGGCTTGTCGCATCGCGGCGAATTAAGCAACAATGGCGTTGTGAAAAACATGGACCCGGGTGCGAGCACCGCGAAGGACCAGGCGGCCGGGCCGGCCGCCGGTGCCGCCGTGCCCGGGGACGGGACGCGCAACCGCGTGGTCCGCTCCATCCTCGACCACGGCCCCTCGACCGCGGCCGACCTGGCCCACCGGCTCGAACTCACCCCCGCCGCCGTCCGGCGGCATCTCGACGCCCTCGTCGCCGAGGGCATCGTGGAACCACGCGACCAGCGGGTCTACGGGACCCGCGGGCGCGGCCGCCCGGCCAAGGTGTTCGCCCTGACCGACTGCGGCCGGGACGCCTTCGACCAGGCGTACGACCAGCTCGCC
>NZ_JACBXC010000123.1 GCF_013870535.1 Streptomyces phytophilus
GCCGGGCCGCGGGCACCGCACGGAACACCCAGCTCCGGTAGGACCAGAAGCGGAACAGCGACGCCACCCCGATGCCCAGGAACTTGAAGACGTTGTTCTGCAGCGGGGTGTCCCAGTCGAACCCGTACGTGGCCACGTACAGCACGCCGTTCTCGATGACGAGCCCGGCGGTGCTGAAGACCAGGAACAGCGTGAACTCGCGCGGCGGCCGGGTCTTGTCCCGGTCGCGGTACGTGAAGTACCGGAAGCCTATGTAGTTGAAGACGATCGCGACCGCCGTCGCGATCATGCTGCAGCGGACCACGGGCAGCTCCGTGGTGTTCCGCACCAGGTTGAAGACCGCGAGGTTGACCAGGACGCCGACGCCCCCGACGGCCGCGAACTCGGCCACTTCGCGGCTCAGGCGCCGCAGCCGCGATGCCCCCGGGTGCCGTGCACTCTTCAAGATCGTCAGACTCCGATGGTCGGTGGCGTTCCCCTGGCCCTGGTCTTCTCCGGGCGGGCCGGAGCCCTCATGCTAACCGGGCCCGCCGACGGAGGGGGCGGGTCCGCCCGGCCCGGCCGATACCCTGGGGTGCGTGACATTCCCGGTAGTCGGCATGATCGGCGGGGGACAGCTCGCCCGGATGACCCACCAGGCAGGCATCCCCCTCGGCATCAGGTTCAAGCTCCTCAGTGACACCGCCACGGACTCCGCGGCCCTGGTGGCGGGCGACACCGTCGTCGGCGACCACCGCGATCTGGAGACGCTGCGCGAGTTCGCCCGCGGCTGCGACGTGATCACGTTCGACCACGAGCACGTGCCGACCGGGCACCTGCGCGCCCTCCAGGCCGAGGGCGTCGCGGTCCGGCCGGGGCCGGACGCGCTGGTGTACGCGCAGGACAAGGGCGCGATGCGGGCCCGGCTGACGGAGCTGGGCATCCCCTGCCCGCGGCACCGGATCGTGGCCGGCCCGGCGGACGTGGCGCGCTTCGCGCACGAGGGGGGCGGCTTCCCCGTCGTGCTGAAGACGGTGCGCGGCGGGTACGACGGCAAGGGCGTGTGGGTCGTACGTACGGAGGAGGACGCCGCGGAGCCGTTCCGCGCGGGCGTCCCGGTGCTGGCCGAGGAACTGGTCGACTTCCGCCGCGAGCTGGCCGCGAACGTCGTCCGCTCGCCCAGCGGCCAGGCGGTCGCGTACCCGGTGGTGGAGTCCGTCCAGGTCGGCGGCGTCTGCGACACGGTCCTCGCCCCGGCGCCCGGGCTGGCGCCGGAGGCCGCCGTGCGGACGCAGCAGCTCGCGCTGAAGATCGCGATGGAGCTGGACGTCGTGGGCCACCTCGCGGTGGAGCTGTTCGAGGCGACCGGCCCCGGCGGCGAGCCCCGGATCCTCGTCAACGAGCTGGCGATGCGTCCGCACAACTCCGGCCACTGGACCCAGGACGGCGCCGTCACCTCGCAGTTCGCCAACCACGTACGCGCCGTGCTCGACCTGCCGCTGGGCGACCCGCGCCCGCGCGCGCCGTGGACGGTGATGGCGAACGTCCTCGGCGGCGACTACCCCGACATGTACCCGGCGTACCTGCACTGCATGGCCCGGGACCCGGGGCTGAAGATCCACATGTACGGCAAGGACGTGAAGCCCGGCCGCAAGGTCGGCCACGTCAACACCTACGGCGACGACCTGGACGAGGTGCACGCACGCGCCCGCCACGCCGCCGACTACCTGCGGGGGACGATCACGGAATGAACGGGATGGGCAGCGTATGAGCACGGGGAACGGCCCGCTGGTCGGCATCGTCATGGGCTCCGACTCCGACTGGCCGGTCATGGAGGCGGCGGCGCAGGCACTCGCCGAGTTCGAGGTCCCGTACGAGGTCGACGTCGTCTCCGCGCACCGGATGCCGCGCGAGATGATCTCCTACGGCGAGCAGGCCGCCGGCCGCGGGCTGCGCACCCTCATCGCCGGCGCCGGCGGCGCGGCCCACCTCCCGGGCATGCTCGCCTCCGTCACCCCGCTCCCGGTCATCGGCGTCCCGGTGCCGCTGAAGTACCTCGACGGCATGGACTCCCTGCTGTCGATCGTCCAGATGCCGGCGGGCGTCCCGGTCGCCGCGGTCTCCGTGGCCGGCGCCCGCAACGCGGGCCTGCTGGCCGCCCGCATCCTGGCCGCCCACGACGAGGACCTGCGCGCCCGGATGACGGCGTTCCAGGAGGACCTGAACGCCCGCGCCCAGGAAAAGGGCACCCGCCTCCGCCGCAAGGCCGCTCCCGCCACCTGACACACCGTCCGGCCCGGCCCGGTCGCCCGGTTGTCAGCGTGCGCGGATACCGTGACCAGGTCACGGTATCCGCGCACGACGGAGGGCTCCCCATGACCGACGCGCCGACCGGCGAACTGCTCGCGCGTGCGCGCGAGGTGCTGCGCACGCACCCCGTCGTCGACGGGCACAACGACCTTCCCTGGGCCCTGCGCGAGCAGGTGACGTACGACATCGACCGGCGCGACATCGCCGTCGACCAGAGCGCGACACTGCACACCGACATCCCGCGGCTGCGGGCCGGCGGGGTGGGGGCGCAGTTCTGGTCGGTGTACGTGAGCACGGAGCTGGCCGGAGACGCCGCCGTGAGCGCGTGCCTGGAGCAGATCGACGTGGTGCGGCGGCTCGTCGACCGCTATCCCGGGGAGCTGCGGCTCGCCGCGAGCGCCGACGAGGTGGAGGCGGCGCGGGCCGACGGGCGGATCGCCTCGCTGATGGGGGCCGAGGGCGGGCACTCCATCGCCAACTCGCTCGCCACCCTGCGCGCCCTGCACCGCCTCGGCGTGCGGTACATGACGCTCACGCACAACGACAACACCGACTGGGCCGACTCCGCGACCGACGAGCCGCGGCACGGCGGGCTCACCGCCTTCGGCGAGGAGGTGGTCCGCGAGATGAACCGGGTCGGCATGCTCGTGGACCTCTCCCATGTGGCTCCGGCGACCATGCGGCATGCGCTGCGCGTCACCGAGGCGCCGGTCGTTTTCTCCCATTCGTCCGCTCGCGCCATGTGTGACCACCCGCGCAACATTCCTGATGATGTGCTGGAAATGCTCCCCGCCAACGGCGGTGTGGCGATGGCCACGTTCGTGCCGAAGTTCGTCCTGCCCGCCGCCGTGGCGTGGACCGCGGAGGCGGACGAGTACATGAGCGCCCGGGGGCTGGACCCGTTCGGCGCGGACGACGAAGCGGTCCGCGCGCGGCGTGCGTTCGAGGAGGCGAACCCGCGGCCGCGGGCGACGGCCGCGACCGTAGCGGATCATCTGGACCATATGCGCGAAGTGGCGGGAATCGACCATATCGGTATCGGTGGCGACTTCGACGGCACGCCGTTCACCCCCGAGGACCTCGCCGACGTGGCCGGCTATCCGCACCTCGTCGCCGAGCTGCTGGGGCGCGGCTGGTCGGAAGAAGACCTGGCCAGGCTGTTGTGGGGCAACGCGCTGCGGGTGCTGCGCGACGCCGAGTCGGCCGCGCGCGAAGTGGCCGCGCGGCGCGGCCCGTCGATCGCCACCATCGAACAGCTCGACGGCCCCGCGAGCCCTCCGGAGTGAGCAGTGTGACATAAGTCACTCACAGAATTCTCATGTCATGGGGCAATGTGTCCGACTCCTCTGATATCGACAAGTCTCCACCGGCGAGGGGGAATTGAGCGCGGCGCCGGATGCGGCGATTGTCGGGCTGATTCCGATGTGACGCGGAGAACGGCCTTGGTGACGGTTCACAGCTTGTTCTGTTTTCGGCTCTGTGTTTACGGTGCTCGCCGTGCTCGCGCCACCGATGCGGGCACCTCGTCGCCGTAACGCCGAATCCTGTCGGCGGCGACGGGCGGACACTTTCAGCTTTCACGGCAGGAGCGGGGGACCCAGGTAAGTGCCGTACTGCGCGCAAGCGCGGGACGGCTTGGGGTGAAGCCATGCTCCGCATGGCCGGGCATCTCCAGCTCGAACCCGACAGCTCACCTCGCAGGCGTCGGAGAGGAGCATGTCCATGTCCGCACGCGGACGTCACCGTCGCCTGGGCCGGATAGCCCGGGGCAGCAGGGCCCTCGTCATCACCGCCGGCAGCGCCGGCGTCGCCATCCCCCTCATCGCCGGCGGCCACGCCCAGGCCGCCTCCGTCGACACCTGGGACCGTGTGGCCCAGTGCGAGAGCGGCGGCGACTGGAGCATCAGCACCGGCAACGGCTTCTACGGCGGTCTGCAGTTCGTGCAGAGCACCTGGGAGGGCTACGGCGGCACCCAGTACGCGCCGCGCGCCGACCAGGCCACCAAGGAGCAGCAGATCGAGATCGCCGAGAAGGTCCTCGCCTCGCAGGGCCCCGGCGCCTGGCCGGTCTGCTCCGTCCAGGCCGGCCTCACCCAGGGCGGCCCCGCCCCGGATCTCTCCACCGGTGGTGGCGAGGAGGCCCAGCAGGAGAGCGAGCCCGAGGCGCAGACCGAGTCCGAGCAGCCCGCCCAGCAGGAGCAGGCCGCGAAGGAGGAGGCCCCGCAGCAGGAGCAGGCGCCGGAGAAGAAGTACGAGAAGGCCGGCACCTACACCGTCGTCTCCGGCGACACCCTGTGGGACATTGCTCGCAAGCACGGCATCGCGGGCGGCTGGCAGTCCGTCTACGAGGGCAACAAGGACGTCATCGGCGACGACCCGGACCTGATCTTCCCCGGTCAGAAGTACGAGTTCGACGGCGGCGAAGAGGTCACCCTGGAGGAGCCGGAGACCGCCTCGGCCCAGCCGTCCGCCGCGCAGCAGGAGGAGCCGGCGGCCGAGGAGCCGCAGCAGGAGGAGCAGTCCGCCGAGGCCGCTCCGGCGGGCGGGTTCTCCGCCCCGATCGACGCCGGCCTGTCCACCGCGTACCGGGCCGCAGGCGGCTCGTGGTCCAGCGGTTACCACACCGGTGTCGACTTCTCCGCCGGCACCGGCACCCCGGTCAAGGCCGTCAGCTCCGGCACCGTCGTCAAGGCCGGCAACGGCGCCGACGGCGGCGCGTACGGCATCGCCGTCGTGATCAAGCACGACGACGGCCGCTACAGCCAGTACGCCCACCTGTCGTCCACCTCGGTGAGCGTGGGCCAGAGCGTGGGCGCCGGCGACCAGATCGGCCTGTCCGGCTCCACCGGCAACTCCACCGGGCCGCACCTGCACTTCGAGGTGCGCACCAGCCCGGACTACGGCTCGGACGTCGACCCGGTCGCGTACCTGCGCGACAACGGCGTCTCCATCTGAGGGTCCCCCGTACGGCGCAGCCCCCCGTTTCCGGCGGAACGGGGGGCTCTGCCGTGCGCCCGCTACGCCGCCGGGCGGCCCATGGCGCGGAACGTCCAGCCCGCGGCGCGCCACGGCACCGGGTCCAGGGTGTTGCGGCCGTCGATCAGGTGCGGCCGGGAGACGACCTGCGCCAGCCGCCCCGGGTCGAGCGCGCGGAACTCCGGCCACTCGGTGAGATGCAGCACGATGTCGGCGCCGCGCAGCGCGTCCTCGGCGGAGGCGGCGTAGCTCAGGGTGGGGAAGACGCGGCGGGCGTTCTCCATGCCTTTGGGGTCGTAGACGGTGACCTGGCCGCCCTGGAGGTGGATCTGTCCGGCGACGTTGAGCGCGGGGGAGTCGCGCACGTCGTCGGAGTCGGGCTTGAACGCGGCGCCGAGGACGGCGATCCGGCGGCCGAGGAAGGTCTCGCCGCAGGCTTCGCGGGCGAGTTCGACCATGTGGGCGCGGCGGCGCATGTTGATCGAGTCGACCTCGCGGAGGAACGTCAGCGCCTGGTCCGCGCCGAGTTCGCCGGCGCGTGCCATGAACGCGCGGATGTCCTTGGGCAGGCAGCCGCCGCCGAAGCCGACGCCGGCGCGCAGGAACTTCTTCCCGATCCGGTCGTCGTAGCCGATGGCTTCGGCCAGCTTCACGACGTCACCGCCCGCGGCCTCGCAGATTTCGGCCATGGCGTTGATGAACGAGATCTTCGTGGCCAGGAAGGCGTTGGCGGCGGTCTTCACCAGCTCCGCGGTCGGGTAGTCGGCGACCACGAACGGCGTCCCGGAGTCCAGCGGTGCCGCGTACACCTCCCGCAGCACCTTCTCGGCGCGCTCGCTCGCTACGCCGACGACGATGCGGTCGGGGCGCAGGGTGTCCTCGACGGCGAAGCCCTCGCGCAGGAACTCGGGGTTCCACGCCAGCTCCGCCTGCGCGCCGGCGGGCGCCAGCTCGGCCAGCCGGCGCGCCAGCCGGGCCGCGGACCCCACGGGCACCGTCGACTTGCCGACGACCAGGCAGGGGCGGTCCAGCCGCGGCGCGAGGGTGTCGATCGCGGCGTCGACATAGCTCATGTCGCAGCCGTACTCGCCGTGCTTCTGCGGCGTGTTGACGCACACGAAGTGCACGTCGCCGAAGTCGGCCACCTCGTCCCAGTCCGTGGTGAAGCGCAGCCGCCCCGACGAGCCCTCGACCCCGGCGACGTGCTTGCGCAGCAGCTCTTCGAGACCGGGCTCGTACATCGGCACCCTGCCCGCCGACAGCAGCTCGACCTTCTCCTTGACGACGTCCAGGCCGAGCACCTCGAAGCCCAGCTCCGCCATCGCGGCGGCGTGCGTGGCACCGAGATAGCCGGTGCCTATCACAGTGATTCTCAACGACATCCGTGCAGGTCCTTCTGGTTATCGGCGGATTCGGCGGAGGCCGCGCCTGGCGGCGCTCCGCAGCGGGTTGGTGGCGTTCCGGCCTCCGGCGGAGGCGTCGGCGGGCGCCGTCTTCTGCGCGTCGGCGGCGGCCGTCCCGGTGGCGGAGGACGTGCCGGGCCCGGAGGAGTTCGGCCCGGCGGCGTCCTTCGCCGCCGCGGCGGCCTTGGTATCGAGCTTGGCCGCCTCGACGGCCGCCTTGGTGTCCATCGACGACTGCGCGAGCAGCGCCCCGATGACGGCCTGCGCCGCCGCGGCGGCCGGGATCGTCGCCTCGGGTGGAGGCGCGGCCCGTGCGCTCGGCCGCCTCGACAGCGATTGCGGGTCGCCGACGACGTTGACGCCGAGTGCGGTGATGGCGGCGGTCATCTCCGCGGCCAGCTCCGTGGCCTCGGCCACCGCCCACTCGGGAGTGGTGACGCGCGCCTCGTCGCGGCCCGGCTGGTACTTGTCGCGCATCCGGCGCAGCGCCCCGGCACGTACGACCTTGCCGTGCCGCTCCACCGACCAGCCGCGGCGGTGCGACTCCTCGTTGAGCAGCCGGACGAGTTCGGCCTCGCCGTGGGTCATCGACCGGTTGTCGCGCTCGTCGTAGACGAGGAACCCGGCGGGCAGCCCGGCGAACTCCTCGAAGACGCGCAGCTGCATCTGCTGGTCCGACTCGTCCTGCACCAGGACGGTCACGTTCTCCGGGCCCGCGGCCGCCGCCCAGCGGGCGATCAGCTCGTCGTGCCGGTGCCGACGCCAGAAGCTGGGCGTCGGCTCGATACACGGCTCGCGGTGGAACATGGCCTCCAGCCAGTCCTCGTACGACGAGCGCAGCCCGTTGCGCACGTACTGCTGCCACTGCGACGGCAGGATCTTCAGCAGCGGCCGCAGCGTGACGACGACGTGCACCCGCCCGCCGCCGCCGAGGTCGGCGACGACCCCGCGGGCGGCGTCGTCCCCGGCGTTGGAGAAGTACTCGCTGCTGATGACCGTGCGCCGGTCGCCGGCCTGCTCGCATTGCTGCACCAGCCGCCGCCAGCGCTCCATGCCGGGGCGGTCGCGCTGGAGGAACACGTCGAGCTCTTCGCGTACGGGCGTGCCCGCGGGCCCCGGGAACTCCACCCCGATCTTGGCGAGCGTCGCCGAGACGGGCTGCCGGTGGCTGCCGGCGTAGACCACGTCGTACGCGGCGAGCCGGTCGCGGGCGCTGTGGAACGCACCCTGCAGGGCCGTGGTGCCGGTCTTGTGCGGGCCGATGTGGAGGAGGCGCCCCCCGCGCGGCACCGTGGGCACCAGCGTCGGCGGTGTCGGCTGCGTCGGCATCAGGAGTCCTTCTCTCCGCGGACGCTCTTGGGCAACTGGCCGTCCAGCCACGCCGTGAGCGTCTGCATGTACGTCTCGGTGATGTGCTCACCGGCCCGGTACACGATCACGTTGCCGATGACGGCCGGGCAGGTACCGTCCGGGCACAGCTCGGGCGCGAGGTCGATGACGGGGACCCCGGTCCGCTTCGCCGCCTGCGCGGTGATCGGCTCGTATCCCTGCCCCTCGCGCAGCGGGAACGCGCAGTCGGTGAGTTGGTCGGTGGCTCCCGACACGCACGAGGGTATGTCCTGCGGCGGGTACGGGATGTCGGCGAACGCTGTGACGTCCGCCCCGTTCTGCTCCAGCTCGCGCAGCGTGGCGGACATCCCGTCGCGCAGCGCGGCGGTGTTGTCGCCGCCGTCGAGCTTGTCGCCGCCGCGCATGGCCGCCTGGTCGTCGCGGTTGCCGACGAGCACGAGGTCGGCCTGCTCGTCGGCGATGCGCTCGACGGCGGAGGCGCGCCAGTCGTCGCACTCGGTGTAGTCCCGCTCGTACTGCCGGTTGTAGATGGTGACCTTGGCGGGCGTGCAGGCGGACTTGGTGAGGATCACCAGCCGCCAGCCGCGCTCCTCGGCGATGGTGATCAGCGCCGGGGAGAACTGCGCGGCGTGCGAGTCGCCGAAGAGCGCCACGGTGGTGTCCGACTTCTTGTCGCCGTAGACGCAGCCCTCGGCCTCGGTGTCGCGCTGCCCGGCGTGGCAGCCGTTGCCGTACACCGCGCCCTCGTCGGCGTCGGCGTCCTCGGGCAGCGGGCTGAGCACGGAGGCGGACTCCTGGACCTTCGTGGAGTCCTGGAGCGCCGCGGCGCCGACGGCCTGCGAGGGGTCGGCGAGCTTCATGGTCGGCACGGTGGCCCAGGTCAGCCAGCCCAGCAGGGCGCCGGCCGCGGTGCAGGCGAGGCCCAGGACGAGTCCGCGGCCCACCGGCGCGAGTGCGCGCGAGACCCGTACCGGGTTCTCCACCAGCATGTGGGTGAGCGCCGCGGGCACCCAGCTCGCCGCGACGACGACCGCGAGCTGGGCGGTGCTGATGCCGGGCCACTTGACGGTCGCGAAGGCGACGGCCGGCCAGTGCCACAGGTACCAGGAGTACGAGATCCGCCCCACGTACCGCATCGGCGCGGTG
>NZ_JACBXC010001230.1 GCF_013870535.1 Streptomyces phytophilus
GTGGTCGACGCGGCGCCCGAGGCGCTGCGGTCCGCCGCGTTCACGCGCCTGTGGACGCGCAAGGAGGCGTACCTCAAAGGGCTCGGCGTGGGCCTGGGCCGCGCCCTCGACGCGGACGACGTCTCCACCGCCGTGCCGGGCTGGCACCTGGTCGACCTGGCCCCCGGGACCGGCCACGCGGGGGCGCTGGCAGTGGAGTGCGCGGGTGCCCCGGGCACCGCCCGGGGAATCCGCGAAAGGGGCGCCGAATTTCCCTGACCCGGTGTCACCCGACGCCGTCCACGCTCATTCCGGTTCCGCTCTGCGGCCCGGCTCGCCGCCGAAAGCGGCGGCCAGTCCGAATTCCGGCATGTTGATATAGCGGGCCTCATAGGAGCCCGGCCGCACGTGGTACAGCTCGTGCCAGATGCCGACGTCCCCGCCGCTGCCGACGGCGCGGTTGAACCACTTCCAGTACTCCCTGTGCCGGTGCTCCTGCGATTTCGAGAACTCCGCTATGTGCTCGGCCGACCTCCAGTACTGCACGACCGTGATCGTGCGCCCCTTGCGGCTCATTCTGCTGCCCAGCAGACCGAGTTCCGGATCCTCGCCGAGTTCGACCAGCAGCTTCGGCATCGCGGTGAACGCCGGCCACCACCTGTGCACCTTCCAGAGGTAATTGATGCGCATTCCCACCAGGAAGAGCACGAATTCGTGGCCGGTGTCGACATTTACCCTGCCCTGCTCTATCCGCGGCATGTCATCCGGGTCCTTTCCGGGGGTCGTCGCGCTCGCCGAGCCGGTCGCCCGACATCGTAGAGCGTCCGCCGGCTCGGCAACATCGCCTGTACAGGGGGCGGTTGGGGCGCCTAAAGGGGCAACATCCAGTCTTGTCCCCTGAGTAGGACATATCCGACAAATGTTTTGCGAAAAAAGAATGGTTCAGACCAACCGATTGCATGTACGATGACGCTCGCTCGAACGCCGAACCGAACGCGTGATGGCCTCCAGTCACCGTGCGACTACGGTTCGTCACACCCTGGACACGGCACCACATAACCCTCGCTGCACGGCCTGAAGTTCACCTTTCACCGAACGGACAGGTACTTATGTGGAAGGCGGCCCGCGTGGAGATTCCGGTGGACTCCGCGCACCAGCCGGTACGAAGCACCAACGAACTAGACGAAGCAGTAGCGATGCTGCCCGCGGGGGCGGGCGAGATCGCTGAAGAGTTGTTCACAGATACCCCGGACGCGGGTGCCGGCAGGACGGATTCCCTGCTGAATGTGAGATTCCGCGACCTCGGCGACCCCGGTCGGCCGCGCTCGCTCGACGTGCACGCCGTGCTCTTCGACATGGACGGCACACTCGTGGAATCCGCGGCCGCAATGGACCGCCACACCCGCATGTGGGCCAGGCGCCATTCCCTCGACCCCGAGAAGGTCATACGCGCCTCACACGGGCGCCGCGACATCGACGTCATCCGCGAACTGGCCCCCCACGCCGACCCGCACGCCGAGCTGGCCTGGTTCGACCACCTGTCGTGCACCGACGCCGCCGGCGTCCGCGCCGCACCCGGCGCCCCGCGGCTGCTGCGCACCCTGCCCCCGCGCCGCTGGGGACTGGTGACCTCCGCGACCCGGAGGGTCGCCCGCAGCCGGATGGCAGCGGCGGGACTGCCGCTGCCCGACGTCTTGGTCTGCGCCGAGGACGTCGCCGACGGCAAGCCCAGCCCCGAGGGGTACCTCACCGCCGCCGCCCGCGTCGGCGCACCC
The DNA here is from genome assembly GCF_013870535.1 of Streptomyces phytophilus. GTDB lineage: Bacteria > Actinomycetota > Actinomycetes > Streptomycetales > Streptomycetaceae > Streptomyces > Streptomyces phytophilus. The sequence continues at coordinate 1,755 of NZ_JACBXC010001230.1, forward strand.
CCCTCGTACTGCC
>NZ_JACBXC010001231.1 GCF_013870535.1 Streptomyces phytophilus
GCCCGGCAGGTAGTCGGGCGTCACCGGCACCTCGGCGAGGGCGACCACGCCGCTGCCGCCGCTGCCGCCGCCGTCCGGCGCCTCCGGGTCGACGACGAGGGCCTTGGTGCCGGAGGTGCCCTGGTCGATGGCGAGCACGGTCGTCATACGGGGCGGGGCCTCCTACGTTCGCTGGGCGTGGGCGGGTTCCGCGGACGCGATCAGGTGGTCCATCAGGGCGAGCAGTACGCCGCGTACCGAATCGCGCCGGCGGGCGTCGAACAGGACGATCGGGGTGCTGGGCTCCCTCAGTGTGAGTGCGTCGCGGATCTCCTCCGGATCGTAGTCCTGCTCACCATGGAAACAGTTGGCGGCGACGACGAACGGCAGGTCGCGGCTTTCGAAGAAGTCGACGGCGGCGAACGAGCGGTCCAGCCGCCGGGTGTCGACGAGCACCACGGCGCCGAGCGCGCCGCGCAGCAGGTCGTCCCACATGAACCAGAACCGCTCCTGGCCGGGCGTGCCGAACAGCATCAGCACCGCCACGTCGAGCGTGATCCGGCCGAAGTCCATGGCCACCGTGGTGGCGGACTTCTGCTCGATGCCGGACAGGTCGTCCACGCCCACGCCGGCCGCGCTCAGCCGCTCCTCCGTGCGCAGCGGTGTGATCTCGCTGACCGTGCCGACCGCCGTGGTCTTGCCCACGCCGAACCCGCCGGCCACGAGGATCTTCACGGGCGGGAGGTAGGTGTCCCGGACGGCGTCGGGGGCCCGGGTGTCAGGCTCGTTCAAGGCCGCTCCTGATTCGTCGGAGGAAGTCGATGTTCATGGCGTCCGGATCGCTCATCGGCGGTCTGTGCTCGATGAGCCCCTGCTCCAGCAGCTGGGCGAGGAGGACGGCGGCGGGCGTGAGCCGCATTTCGAGCCGGGCCGCCAGCTCGGCCACGGCGATGCCGGGCCCCGCGCACAGCCGCAGGATCGTCTGCCACTCCTCCGGAATGCTGCGCGCGTCGTCGGCCGGTACGGCGGCGCGGACCGTGGAGTGCATCGTGAACTGCTCACCGGGCGCCCCGTCGGTGCGTGATCCGGTGAGCGCGAACGTCCGCGTTCTGCGCGTTCCCCGTGGCGCGCTCATTAACGGATTCGAGCCCTGCGGTCACCGACGCCGAGCTGGTGCTTGAAGGCGCGGGCGACGCGGACGGTCTCGCGCATGGCGAGGCCGATGGACTCCGGTCCCGAGGTGTAGACGACGAGGGTGCTGCCGTTGCCGCAGGCGGTGAGGATCAGGTGGCTGTGCTCCATGGTGATGTTCAGGTGCAGTACGGACCCGCCGTCCACCGGCATCGACAGCCCGTCGGCGAGGCTGGCCAGGCCGGAGCAGGCGGCGGCGATGGTCTGGACGTCGTCGCGGGTCCAGTCCAGGCCGTAGCCGCAGAGGGCGAGGCCGTCGTCGGCGAGCAGCACGAAGCCGGTGAGCTCCGGCACGAGTTGCAGGTTGTCGCGGAGGTTGTCGAAGACCGCCGCGTCCTGCGGGCTCGCGGGAATGACGTTCTTCACGTGCCTGAGGCTGCTCATCGGTCGCTGTCTTCCTCCGGGTCGGTCAGGGCTTCCTGAAGCTGGGTGAACGCCGACTCGATGCTGTCGAGCGGACGTCGGTCCATGGCGGTGGCGGGCCGGCGCCTGCCGTCGCGCAGTTGGCCGGCCATGCTGGTGCCGGGTACGCGCTGGGGCAGCCCGCCGCCGCGGGCGGCGGGGCGCGCGGGCGCGGGCGCCGGCTCGGCCTCCCG
>NZ_JACBXC010001232.1 GCF_013870535.1 Streptomyces phytophilus
CGGCGACGGGCAGCGCGGCGGCCAGGGGCACCCCGGACGCGAGCGCGAGGAAACGGCGGCGGCTGAAACCCGGGGTGCTGGTGAAACGAGACAAGGGGCCTCCCAGTGAGCGGTGCCAGTCCTGAGCGACGCGTGGGGGGCCGCCCCAACATAGGGGCGTACGGGCACGGTTGAAACCTCTTGCGGCTACCTCGGGGCCCGATCGGGCGTCAGGACGCCTCCGTGGTCAGGGCGATGGAGTGCAGGAAGCGCACCAGGGACTTCAGGACGCTGCGGGAGGAGTCGCGGTCACGCGCGTCGCAGGTGATGAGCGGCACGTGCTCGGGCAGGTCGAGCGCGGACCGTATCTCGTCCAGGGAGTGGTACGGGGCGTCCGGGAAGCGGTTGACGGCGACGAGGAACGGCACCGCGCCCTCCTCCAGCCGGCCCAGCACGTCGAAGCAGGCTTCGAGCCTGCGGGTGTCGACCAGGACCACGGCCCCGAGCGCGCCCTCGAAGAGGCCCTGCCACAGGAACCAGAAGCGCTGCTGGCCGGGCGCGCCGAACAGGTAGAGCACCATCCGCTCGTTGAGGCTGATCCGGCCGAAGTCCATGGCGACGGTCGTCTCGCTCTTGTCCGGGACGCCGGCGAGGTGGTCCACGCCCTCGCCGGCCCGGGTCATCGTCTCCTCGGTCGTCATCGGCTCGATCTCGCTGACCGCGCCGACCATGGTCGTCTTCCCGACGCCGAACCCGCCCACGACCACGACCTTGACCGACGTCGTGGCCGACGCCGGGAGGAGGTCCTCGCTGCGCGGACCCACGACTGCGTCAAAGCTGTTCGAGTCCATCCATTACTTCCTCGAGAAGCCGCAGGTCTGCCACGGGCGGCACGGAGGAGCGGATCTCGACCGCGCCCTCCGCCATCAGGTCCGCGACGAGCACCGCCACCGCGCTGAAGGGCAGGCGCAGATAGGCGGTCAGCTCGGCGACGGACAGCGGCGCACGGCACAACCGGACGATGGCCGCGCGCTCGGGCTGCATCCCGGGCACCGGCTGCGCCCGCGATATGACGAGGGTGACCAGGTCGAGTGCGCCCTGGGCGGCGGTTCCGCTGCGTCCGCCGGTGATGACGTAGAGCCGTTCGGGACCGTCGTCGTGCCACTCGTGGTCCGCTTCCGTCATATGGCCTGTCCGTCGCTCCGCGGTGGGCTTGTCAGGTGTGCCCCGATGCGTGCCACGAGATCGCGCATGCGCTGGCCCATCAGGCCCGCGTCGACCCCTTCGTCGGCCGCGACCGCCAAGTACGCCCCGGCGCCCGCGGCCATGAGATAGAAGAAGCCGCCGCTGACCTCGATGACCAGCATCCGCATCTTGCCGTTGCTGTCCGGGAACACGCTCGCGATCGACTTCGCCAGGCTCTGCAGCCCGGCGCAGGCGGCGGCGAGCCGGTCGGCCGTGTCCGGCTCGGTGCCGTGCTGTGCCATCCGCAGCCCGTCGGAGGACAGGACCACGACGTGCCGGGTCTCGGGGACGCTCTCGGCCAGATCCCGGAGCATCCAGTCCATGTCCGCTCGCTGCGCCACGTCAGTCCTCCTCGCCCGATGATGGATTCGCCGGTTCCGCTGCTCCGCCGCCCGGTCGGCGGTGGGCGGAGCCTTCCGGGGCTATCGCTCCGGCTGCCCCGTCCCCGCCGGGGGCCTGTGCGTCCGGCTCCTTCGGCTCCGCCGCGTCGTCCGCGCCCCCGGCCTCCGGTTCGCCCTCCAGCCCGCGGGTGAAGTCGCCGA
>NZ_JACBXC010001233.1 GCF_013870535.1 Streptomyces phytophilus
CCCGGCGGAGCCGGCCGGCTCGCCCGAGCCCGCCCCCGCCGTCTCAGCCGCGTTCCCGGCCACCGGACTCACCGCCCTCCACCAGCTCGGCCGCGGGCAGCAGCCCGCGCAGCGTGCGGAGCGCCTTGGCGGACTGGCTCTTGACCGTGCCCGTCGCGCAGCCGAGGGTCGCCGCGGTGTCCTCGACGCTCAGGTCCTCGAAGTAGCGCAGCACGACCACCGCGCGCTGCCGCGGCGGGAGGCGCCGTATCGCGGCGGCGAGCGACTGCTCCAGGTCCACCCGGGCGAAGGCGTCCGACGGCGCGGCCGTGTCGGGCAGTTCGCCGTGCGGCACCTCGCCCCACCAGTGGCGGCGCCACCAGGAGATGTTGGTGTGCACCATGGCCGTACGGACGTACGCCTCGGGGCTGCCGTCCGCTATCTGCTCCCACTTCGGCCACACCTTGGCCAGCACGGTCTGCAGCAGGTCCTCGGCGAGCTGGGCGTCCCCGGTGAGCAGCCAGGCGACGCGGAGCAGCCGCGGCCCGCGGGCCGCCACGAACTCCTCGAATCCCGGCGGCTGCGCCCCGCCCCGCCTCAGCATCCTGCGCCTGCCATCCGGTCCCCACTTCACGTCGCACACTGGTCGAACGCGATGAGGTCCGCGCCGGGTTGCCTCGCCTCGGCTACGTGCCTTCCGTCACTGCCGCTCGCCGCACGGCCACTTGCTGCATAGCCACCTGCTGCGCGGCCCCTTGCCGCACGGCGCTACTGGCCCACCCGGCCGTCGACGCACTCGCGCAGCAGGTCCGCATGGCCGCAGTGCCGCGCGTACTCCTCGACGCGGTGCACCCACAGCTCGCGCAGCGAGGTGCCGTCCTTGGGCAGCCGGGTGCCGAGGTCGGTGTACGCGGCCAGCACGGCGTCGCACTCGGCCTGCTCGCGCGCGAGGTCGGCGAAGGCCGCGTCGACGAGGGCCTGGTCGGCGGCGGCGCCGTGGAAGTCGGCGTCGCGCTCGCCGTAGATCTTGGGGGCGGGGTTCTCCGGCACGACCCAGTTGCGCCAGTCCCGCTCCACCTCGGCGAGGTGCCGTATGAGCCCGAGCAGCGACATGGTCGACGGCGGCACGGAACGGCGCGCCAGCTGCTCGGCGGTCAGCCCTTCGCACTTCATCTTCAGCGTGAGCCGGTAGTTGACCAGGAAGTCCTGCAGCGTGGCCAGCTCACCGTCGGGACTGGAGTCGTTGTTGCGCGGATCCTTGTCGGGGTCCGCCCACATGTCGGGATAGACGCTGGCCTCGGTCCACCGCGCGGGTGCTTCGTCGTCACTCACCGTACACACGATGCTGATCGACGGCCGGACACGCAAGCGAATATCGGCGTGCGCGCGGCGGCGGCGGGCCGTCAGGCCGGTGTGTCGTAGACGAGGCTGTAGCGCCAGAACAGCCGGCGGCGTATCCGCGCGCCCGGCAGTTCCGCGGCCGCGGCGTTCCGGATCTCGGCCAGGGTCTCCCCGGGCTCGGTGGTGGGCGCGGTCATGTGCACGGGTGCGGTGGCCGCGCGGGCCGGGTGCTTGGCCAGCCCGACGAGCGGGTTCGCGAGCGCGGCCGGGAGGGCGGCGGCGATGTCGGCGGCCCCGGACTCGCGGTAGCACCCGACGACGATCAGCCGCCCGCCCGGCACCAGGCAGTTGCGCAACTCGCGCAGGGTGGGCACCAGCGGCATGTGGTGCAGTACGGCGACGAGCGTGACGGCGTCCCACTGCCGACCCGGTTCGCGGCCGGCGA
>NZ_JACBXC010001234.1 GCF_013870535.1 Streptomyces phytophilus
CCTCGGCGACACCCCGCCGCAGCAGGACCCGCACATGCAGGCGTGGCGGGCCGCGTACGCCGCCTTCGGCGCCAAGCCGTCCAAGTTCCGCAACTCCGCCGAGGCGCTGGCCCGCCGCGCCCTCGCCGACGCCGGACTGCCGCGCATCAACCGGCTGGTCGACATCTACAACGCCGTCAGCGTCGCCCACCTCGTCCCCGTCGGCGGCGAGGACACCGACCGCATCGACGGCGACATGCACCTCGTCCGCGCCACCGGCGAGGAGCGCTTCGACGAGGAGCACCCCGAGCCCGGCGAGGTCGTCTGGCGCGACGGCGCGGGCGTGACCTGCCGCCGCTGGAACTGGCGCCAGGGCGTGCGCACCCGGCTCACCGAGGAGTCGGTGAACGCGCTGTTCCTGCTGGAGCGGCAGGAGCCGATGACGTACGAGGAGCTGACCGCGGCGGCGCAGGAGCTGGCCGAGGCGCTGCAGAAGAGCTCGCCCGGCGCCGAGATCGAGATCCGCGAGCCCGCCTGACGGCGCGGCGCCCGGCCGCCACCACCCTCGACCTCACCCTCGACCTGCAGTGGAGATCGAGGGTGAGGAAGGGCCGGTCGAGGCGGGTCCGACGGGCGTACGTCGCGGGGCCCGGCCCTCCGCTCAGACCCCCGGCGCCGGCGCGCTGCCGCCCAGGTGCGCGGGCTGCCACCAGTCGTCCCCCGGCCCCCGCGGGTGGTCCGGGTAGGCGCGCTGGGCCGCCTCCAGCAACTCCTGGATCCGGCCCTTGAGCCGCTCCGTCAGCTTCTCCGCGTCCTCGTGCGCCCCCTCGGCCGGCAGTGCCCCGTCCGCCACCCCGTCCACGGTCGGCACCGGCGCGCCCAGGCGCAGCGTGATCGGCAGGTGGTTCCGCCCGAAGTCGCGGGGCCGGCCCTTGGTCCAGATCCGCTGCGTCCCCCACACCGCCATCGGCAGCAGCGGCACCCCGGCCTGCTGCGCCAGCCGCGCGGCGCCCGACTTGAACGACTTCAGCGTGAACGACTGCGAGATCGTCGCCTCCGGGAAGACCCCGACGACCTCACCCGAGCGCAGCGCGCGCAGCGCGTGCGAGAACGCCTGCCCGCCCTGCGCGCGGTCGACCGGAATGTGCCTCATCGCGCGCAGCAGGGGGCCGGAGACGCGGTGGCGGAAGACCGACTCCTTGGTCATGAAGCGCACGAACCGCTTCGCCGGCCGGGCCGCGTAGCCGCAGAACACGAAGTCCAGGTAGCTGATGTGGTTGCTCACCAGGACCGCGCCGCCGCGGCGCGGGACGTGTTCCTGGCCCTTCAGGTCGATCCGCAGGTCCATCGCCTTGAAGGCGGTCTTGCAGATGCCGACGACGGGCGGGTAGACGAGGTCTGCCATGCCGGGCTGGTCCCTTCTCCGGCCCGGAGGGTCAGGAGCTCCCGGCGGAAGTTACGCGCGCGTAGGTACGTACATCCCCGATCGTGCACGACGTGCGCGCCGCGCGCCAGACCCACCCCTCCGGCGTGACGGGATCTTGTCACCGCCGCGGGGCGGTGCTGCATGCTGGAGTGCATGGAGGAGAAGGCGGACGGCGCGCCGGAGCGACTGACGGCGGCCGACCTGGACACGGCGGCTCTGGGGGAGCGGGCCACCCTCGTGCAGTTCTCCAGCGCCTTCTGCCGCCCCTGCGCCGCCACGCGGCGGATCCTCGCGGACGTCGCGGGCATGGTCGCCGGCGTGGCGTACGTGGACGTCGACGCCGAGAGCCACCTCGGACTC
>NZ_JACBXC010001235.1 GCF_013870535.1 Streptomyces phytophilus
GTCGCGTACGCCCGCCACCGCCGGTTCCGTGTCCAGCGACGGGGCGGCGACGGCGAGGGAGGCGCGCGGCTCGTAGCCGGTGATCTCCTTGGCGCCCTCGCGGAGGATGAGCGCGTGGCCGGGGGGTGCGCGGTGGACGCCGGAGTACGGCGTGCCGTCGCCGAGGGCCTCCGGCACGTCGGGGCAGGCGAGTTGGGCGGCGAGGTGGGAGACGTCCAACTCGGCTTCGATGAGGTCGGCGAGCGGCAGCGCGGCCGTCGCGTACGCCGTACCGCCGTCCCAGGCGGCGTGGAAGACGGGGCGCGCGCCGGCGAGGTCGCCGAGGACGGTGGTGCGGCGGCCGACCTGTGCGACGGCGGTGTACCCGCCGGACCAGGCGGTCAGGTGCCGTACGGCACCGCCGCGCGCGGACAGCAGGCCCACGCGCAGCTGGTCGTCGCTCGCGCCGCAGGTGCCGAAGACCGCCAGGCGGATCAGCGGGGCGACGTCGACGAGCCGGATCTCGTCCGGCCGCCAGTCGCCGACCGCCCACAGCGGATCCGGGCCGCCCCAGACGAGTTGGGCGCCGACGGGGTGGAGGTCGTAGTCGTCGGCGGACTGGCCGCCGTCAAGGAACGAGGGCGCGGCGGCGGAACTGCTCCACCCCACCAACCACCGCATGCGCGCCTCCTCGTGGGCAACTGGGGACGTATCGGCATATGCCAAGCGAGCCGGGCGAGCCGGGCGATCGGCATCAACTCCGCCGCGCTCAGGGCGTACTGCCGCTTCGTCAGGACCAATGCTGCCACGAGAGGGGCGCATGTGAGTGGATGCGGTCGCGCGGGAGTCTGCCTGTCACGGCCGGAAGAGCCCCCGCGGGCCGCCGCGGGACGCAGCCGGGAAGCGCGCGGCCCGCGGCGGAAGAGGATCGAACGGATCCGGGGCGGAGGGCGAACAGGCCCGAGTCGGAAGATCGAACGGGCGCTGCGGACCGGCCCCCGCGCGCCGTCCGGAAGCCGGTACGTGCGCCCGGTCGGTGCCCGGACTCCGGTACGACCGTCCCGTACGCCCGGATCTACACCCGTCGCGAGGGGCGTCATTCAGCCATTCTGTACACGGCGCAATCCCTGCCAACCAAGCCCGCCGTACGGGCTTGTGAGGTCCGGGAAGCGTCCCGCGCTCCCCGGACCGTGAGCCGCCGCCCGCGGGGATGAATGACGGCGGAGTTCCCCAGGCCCGCCGCTTTCCCAGGCGCGGCGAGCCGACCCACGGACAACCAGCCAAGCGTGCGGGGCCCTTTGCGGCGAGAGCGCACGTACGGCGCACCGCCACACGACCCCGGAGCACGCGCGCTGCAATCCCGCCATCCGGAAACATTCCCCTTAACGGTCGGGATCCGGCGAACTACGCTGGGTGCATATGCGACCCGGCCGGATCCCCACCTGCCGGACGGGAGCCGTCGGTGGTCGAGGGGTGTGCATGTCCAGGACGCCACGCGGGCCGAACGAGAAGCTGGGCCACATGCTCGCGCTCGCCGGGATCAGCAACGCCGGACTCGCCCGCCGGGTCAATGACCTCGGCGCGCAGCGCGGCATGACGCTTCGGTACGACAAGACGTCCGTCGCCCGGTGGGTGACGAAGGGGATGGTGCCGCAGGGCGCCGCGCCCCACCTGATCGCCACCGCCATCGCCGGCAAGCTCGGCCGCCCCGTGCCGCTGCACGAGATAGGGCTCGCCGACACGGACCCGGCGCCCGAAGTCGGCCTCGCCTTCCCGCGCGACGTC
>NZ_JACBXC010001236.1 GCF_013870535.1 Streptomyces phytophilus
CGCGGACGCCGCCGACGCCGCCCGCCTGGTCTCCTTCGGCCTCCAGCCCAAGCTGCTGCCCGCCCGCGACCTGGAGTACGCCGAACTGCTCCGCCGCTACCGCGAGGAGCCGCCCTTCGCGCGCCTCGCCGACGCCGTCGCCACGGGCCTGGGCCTCGTCGTGCTGGAGGTCTCGACCCGTACCGGCATGGCCGTCACCGCCGCCGAGGACTCCGTCTTCGCCGTCCGCATGGGCGACTACGCCCGCCGCGCCGCCACCGACTCCGCCGACCGCTTCCTGCACGGCCTGGCCCATCTCGCCGTCGCCGCCATGGCGTTCCCGCGCCCCGAGGACCTGGCCGACGACGGCTACATCGGCCGCGTCAGCGTCAACGGCGTCGACGCCTTCGTCCGCCAGGCGTGCCGCCGCCTGGAGGAGCGCGCCGAGGAGGCCGGCGAGAACACCGACCCGGCCGAGGGCGAACGCGGCCTGGAGGCCGCCTGGCGGGTGTACGCGCGCCGCAGCGCCACCGGCGCCACGAAGGACGCCCGCCGGCTCGCCGGCTCCACCACCGGCATCATCGGCAAGGCCATGGCGTTCCTCACCGACTCCGGCTTCCTCCAGCGCACGTCGGACGACGCCGGCGGCACGTACCGCACCACCGCCCGCTACCAGTTGCAGGTGCGGGACATGGCGGGCAGCGCGGCCATGTCCGAGCTGCTGGAGCTGGGCGTCGTGCCCGTCGCCGACGGCAGCGCGACCTTGGTGCCCGCCGCCGACGACGGCGAGTCCGCCGGCGGCGCGCTGCCGTTCTTCCCCAGCCAGCACGAGCGGGCCTGACGGCCGGTCGAGACGGAACGAGCGAGGGCCGCAATCCCATGTACGAGCTGTCCAGGATCCGCCTCTACTCCATCGGACCCGCCGGGGCGCGGTACGCCGACACCGTGCTCGACCTGCGCGGCGTCGGTGGCGAGGTGCCCCGGCCGGCGCCCGCCCAGGGCGACTTCTTCGTATCCGAGCCCGCCGGGCCGCCGCGCCGGCCCGCGCCCGCGGGCGTGCTGTTCCTGGAGAACGGCGGCGGCAAGTCCGTACTCCTGAAGCTGATCTTCTCCGTGATGCTGCCCGGCCACCGCAACACCCTGGGCGGCGCCAGCTCCGGCGTGCTCCGCAAGTTCCTGCTCGCCGACGACACCGGGCACGTCGCGCTGGAGTGGCAGCACACCGTGACCGGCGAGCAGATCGTCGTCGGCAAAGTGAGCGAGTGGCGCGGGCGGCAGGTCTCCGGCGACCCGCGGAAGTTCGCCGAGGCGTGGTACTCGTTCCGCCCCGGTCCCGGGATGGGCCTGGACGCGCTGCCCGTCGCCGAGTCCGCGGCGGTGCGCCCCGCCGCGGAGGGCGCCTCCGGCGCGCGCGGGCGGCGCCGCACGATGAAGGGCTTCCGGGACGTACTGGCCGAGGCCGGCAAGGCGTACCCGCACCTGGACGTGGTGTGGGAGGAGATCCACGAGCGGTGGAACGAGCACCTGGGGCGGCTCGGCCTCGACCCCGAACTCTTCCGCTACCAGCGGGAGATGAACGCCGACGAGGGTGAGGCCGCCGGGCTGTTCGCGGTGAAGAACGACTCCGACTTCACGCATCTGCTGCTCCGCGCCGTCACCGACACCCGTGACACCGACGGCCTGGCCGACCTCGTCCACGGCTTCGCCCACAAGCTGGGCCGGCGCGCCGAACTGACCGCCGAGCGCGACTTCACCGCCGGCTCCCTCGACCTGCTCTCGCACC
>NZ_JACBXC010001237.1 GCF_013870535.1 Streptomyces phytophilus
CGTAGTGCACCGACGCCCACCACAGGGCGGCGAAGATCGCGCCCAGGAAGAACATCGCCGGCACGACGAAGCCGGAGGCGATCAGGGCGATCTGCAGTCCCCAGCCGACCTGCACGGCGCCGGGTCGGCCGAGCATGCCGCAGACCAGCACGCACAGCACCATCACGGCGCCGCTGACCCCCCAGATCGTGCCGTTCGACAGGTCGGACTGCCGCATCGCGACGAGACCCGTCAGGCCGACGACGAGGATCTCGCCGACCAGCGTGCTCGCACAGAGCGTGCGCATCGCTCGCCTCTCTACTCCGGTCCAGGGTGACGAGGGACCCGGCACGCCGGCAGCGGCGCGCGCGTCCTCCTCCGCCAGGGTAATGGCCGCCGCCGAGGCACCGTCCAGCCGCCTCGGCCGCCGGGCCGGTACGGCCCCGGCCGCCCTGCTACTTCCTGCCCAGCAGCAGCCGGGCCTCCCCCGCCGTGATGACGGAGCCGGTGACCAGCACGCCCGCGCCGGCGTACTCGTCCTCCTCCTCCGCGAGCGTGATGGCCGCCTCCAGCGCGTCGTCGAGGCGCGGCTCGACCTGGACCCGCTCGCTGCCGAAGACCTCGACGGCGACGGCCGCCAGCTCGTCCGGGTCCATGGCGCGGCTGGTCGAGTTCCGGGTGACGACGACCTCGGTGAAGATCGGCTCGAACGCCTCCAGCACGCCGCGCACGTCCTTCTCCCTGCTCGCGCCGACGACGCCGACGAGCCGGCTGAAGCCGAACGCCTCCTGCACCCCGGCGGCGGTGGCCAGCGCGCCGGCCGGGTTGTGGGCGGCGTCGAGGATGACGGTGGGCGAGGTCCGTACGACCTCCAGGCGGCCCGGCGAGGTGGCGTTCGCGAACCCGCGCCGGACCGCGTCCTCGTTGAGGCTGCGGGCGTGCTCGGAGCCGACGCCGAAGAACGCCTCGACGGCGGCGAGCGCGACCGCCGCGTTGTGCGCCATGTGCTCGCCGTGCAGCGGCAGGAAGACCTCCGGGTACTCGCCGCCGAGGCCGCGCAGCGTCAGCAACTGCCCGCCGACCGCGACCTCCCGGCTCAGCACCCCGAACTCCATGCCCTCGCGGGCCACCGTCGCGTCCACCTCGACGGCCCGCTTGAGGATCACCTGGGCGGCGTCGACGGGCTGCTGGGCCATGATCACGACGGTGCCCGCGCCGCCGCCGGGGGACGTCGCGGTCTTCTTGACGATCCCCGCCTTGTCGGCGGCGATGGCGCCCGGGGTGTCCCCGAGCAGCCGGCTGTGGTCGACGGCGATGGGGGTGACGACCGCGACGGAGGCGTCGATGACGTTCGTGCTGTCCCAGGTGCCGCCGAGGCCGACCTCGACCACCGCCACGTCCACCGGCGCCTCGGCGAACGCCGCGAAGGCCATCGCCGTGAGCATCTCGAAGAACGACAGCGGGTGCTCCTGCCGGGCGTCGACCATCTCCGCGTACGGCTTCAGCTCGCGGTACGTCTCCACGAACCGCTCGGCGTCGATCGGCGCCCCGTCGAGACCGATCCGCTCCGTGATCGACTGCAGGTGCGGGCTGGTGAAGCGGCCCGTCCTGAGGTCGCACGCCACCAGCAGCGCCTCGATCATGCGGGCCGTGGAGGACTTGCCGTTCGTGCCCGTCAGATGGATCGACGGATACGCGCGCTGCGGCTCGCCGAGGATGTCGAGCAGCGCCCGGATGCGCTCCAACGACGGGTCGATACGCGTCTCCGGCCAGCGCGCCAG
>NZ_JACBXC010001238.1 GCF_013870535.1 Streptomyces phytophilus
GCTCCCGCTCCCCGTGCGCCGGCCGTACGTCCGCTTCGGCACCGGCCGCGGCGACCTCGGCAAGCGCGTCGAGGCGGAGATCCGGCCGCTGAAGACCCCGGCGCTCGGCGGGCTGCCGGCGGTCGAGCAGCACTACGTGCACGCCGCGCTCGACGGCCTGGAGCCCGGCACGGCATACGTCTACGGGCTCGGCCACGACGAGTTCGACCCCGCCGCCTCGCCGGGCGCCGACGCGCACCTCGCGGAGTTCCGCACCGCGCCCGCCCGGCCGGAGCGCTTCGTCTTCACCGCCTTCGGCGACCAGGGCACCGGCCGCGCCGCCCGCGCGATCACCCGGCGCATCGGCGGGCTGCCCGGCGGCCCGCCGGCGTTCCACCTGCACGCCGGCGACATCTGCTACGCCGAGGACTCCGGACAGGGGCTGGAGGGCGACCGCTACGACGCCCGGGTGTGGGACCGCTTCCTGCGGCAGATCGACCCGGTGTCCTCCCGGGTCCCGTGGATGGCGGCGATGGGCAACCACGACATGGAGGCGTGGTACTCCCCCGACGGCTACGGCGGCCAGCGCGCCCGCTGGCACCTGCCGGACAACGGCTTCGACCCGCGGGAGGTGCCCGGTTCGTACTCCTTCGTCTACGGCAACACCGCCGTCGTGGCGCTGGACGCCAACGACGTGTCGTACGAGATCCCCGCCAACCTCGGCTACACCGGCGGCGCCCAGGCGCGCTGGCTGGACCGGCGGCTCGGGGAGCTGCGGAAGAAGCCGGGGGTGGACTTCCTCGTGGTCTTCTTCCACCACTGCGCGTACTCCACCAGCACCCACGCCTCGGACGGCGGGGTACGGGAGCACTTCACACCGCTCTTCGACACCCACCGCGTCGATCTGGTGATCAACGGCCACAACCACGTCTACGAGCGCACCGACGCGCTGCGCGCCGGGGCCCTTACCCGTCCCCTGCCCGTCGGCGGCTCGGTGGACACCGAGCGGCACGGCGCGGTCTACGTGACCGCGGGCGGCGGCGGGCGCAAGCTGTACGACTTCAGCGCGCCGGACAGCTACGAGGGCCGGCGCCGCGACCGCGACGTCGTGCACACCTTCTCCTGGGCGCGCGACGGCGAGAAGGCGCTGGAGGACGTGGAGTGGTCGCGGGTGCGCTACACCGGCTACTCGTTCCTCGCGGTGGAGTCCCGGCCGGGCACCGCACCCGCGCTGCGGGTCGCCGCGTACGCCGACGACGGCACGCGGATCGACCGCTTCGAGCTGGTACGGGGTCGCTGAGCGGGCTCAGTGGCCGGTCGAACCGCCGTTGTCGCGGCGGTCGAACGCCCGCTGCAGCGCGGCGGCGGCGTTCTTCCGGGCGAGGGCGGAGTCCCGGTTCTGCTCGGTGCGGGCGGAGTAGCGGGCGCGGCGGACCGTGGTGGTGGCAGCCATGGGGCAGCTCCTTGGGGGCGCTGGAGATACGTGGGGACGCCGCTGGGGCGGGAGCGGCGCCGCAGGGGTGACCTGCGCAAGGCGCCATGCCTCGACCACCGTCGCTGTTCCGCGAGCTTTCGGCTCCTACAAAAGTAGGACGTCAAAGCGTTCTTGTCTCGCCATATACTCGGGCTTCCTACTATCTGAGACGGCACCCTCTTCGACCTGCGGTCATCTTGAGGAATCCAGGGTGTCGAGCAACGCCGCGAGCTGGGCGGGCGAGGTGATGCGGCGCACACCCGCGGGCGCGTCCGCACCCGCGGGCACGCCCCCGGGTGCGCCGGGG
>NZ_JACBXC010001239.1 GCF_013870535.1 Streptomyces phytophilus
CCCGCGGGCGCGCCGGTGCTGCTGCCGACGCGGCCGACGCAGGTCCAGCCGTCCTCGCCGCGCTGCCGCTCGAAGAGCGACACGGACTCCATGCCGAACGTCTCGCGGACCCGGTCCAGCAGCGATTCGAGCGACGCCTCGCCGCGCAGCACGCTGCCCGCGAGCAGCGACATCACCTCCGACTCGGCGCGCAGCCGGGCGGCCTGGGAGGTGCGGCGGGCGGCGAGGTCGACGACGGACGCGACGGCGACGGCGACCGCGAAGAAGACGACGAGGGCGACGATGTTGCGCGCGTCGGCGATGGTGAAGGTCTCGACGGGCGGGGTGAAGTAGTAGTTCAGCAGCAGCGAGCCGGCGCCGGCGGAGGCCAGCGCGGGCAGCGTGCCGCCGAGGAGCGCCGCGAGCACGGTGGCGAAGAGGAACAGCAGCACCTCGTTGGCCAGCCCGAGGCTCCGGTCGAGCATGAGCATCACCGCGGTGAGCAGCACGGGCCCGACCAGGCCGACGAGCCAGCCGGCGACGATACGGCGGGGGCCCAGGCGGGCGCCGCGGGAGATCGGCAGCCCGCGGCCCTTGGCGACCTCGCCGTGGGTGACGATGTGCACGTCGAGGTCGGGCCCGGACTCGCGGGCCACGGTGGCGCCGACGCCGGGGCCGAAGGCGTACTGCCACGCCTTGCGCCGGCTGGAGCCCAGCACGATCTGGGTGGCGTTGACGCCGCGGGCGAACTCCAGCAGGGCGTCCGGCACGTCGTCGCCGATGACGTGGTGGAACGTACCGCCCAGGTCCTCGACCAGGGTGCGCTGGACGGCCAGTTCCTCGGGCGAGGCGGTGTTCAGGGGGGTCAGGCCGTCGCTGTGGGAGATGTAGACGGCCATGATCTCGCCGCCCGCGCCCTTGGTCGCCAGCCGCGCGCCGCGGCGGATGAGGGTGCGGCCCTCGGGGCCGCCGGTGAGGCCGACGACGATGCGCTCGCGGGCCTGCCAGGTGTCGCGGATGGCGTGCTCGCTGCGGTACTCGCGCAGGTAGTCGTCGACGCGGTCGGCGACCCAGAGCAGGGCCAGCTCGCGCAGGGCGGTCAGGTTGCCGGGGCGGAAGTAGTTCGACAGGGCGGCGTCGATCTTGCCGGGGTCGTAGATGTTGCCGTGGGCCATGCGGCGGCGGAGCGCCTCGGGCGACATGTCGACAAGCTCGATCTGGTCGGCCTTGCGCACCACGGCGTCCGGCACGGTCTCCCGCTGCCGTACGCCGGTGATGTTCTCCACCACGTCCCCCAGCGACTCCAGGTGCTGGATGTTGACGGTCGATATGACGTCGATGCCGGCGGTCAGCAGCTCCTTGATGTCCTGCCAGCGCTTCTCGTTGCGGGAGCCGGGGACGTTGGTGTGCGCCATCTCGTCGACGAGCGCGACGGCCGGGCGGCGGGCGAGGACGGCGTCCACGTCCATCTCGGTGAACCGCGTGCCGCGGTACTCCAGCTGGCGGCGCGGTATCGGCTCCAGGCCGTGCAGCAGCACCTCGGTACGCGGCCGGTCGTGGTGCTCGACGAAGCCCACCACGACGTCGGTGCCGCGCTCCAGCCGGCGGTGCGCCTCGGAGAGCATCGCGTAGGTCTTGCCGACGCCCGGCGCCGCGCCCAGGTAGATCCGCAGCTTGCCCCGTGTCATGACTCGATCGTCCGTCCGCCTTCGTGCATGTCGCACCGTCGAGCGTACGACCGCGGGGGCGGTCCGGCGCGCCCGGCGAGGGCCGGGGGCCGG
>NZ_JACBXC010000124.1 GCF_013870535.1 Streptomyces phytophilus
GCGCGATGACGACGACCACCAGGAAGCCGCCGCTGACGACCTGCTGGTAGGCGGAGTCGAGCGAGCCGATCTGGTTGATGACGTTCTGGATCACCTTCAGCAGGAGTACGCCGACCAGCGAGCCGCCGACGAAGCCCATGCCACCGGAGAGCAGCGTGCCGCCGATGACGACGGCGGCGATCGCCTCCAGCTCCATGCCGAAGCCCAGGATGGTCACGCCGGAGTCGAGCCAGGCGGCGTTCAGCGCACCGGCGAAGCCGGCGAGCAGCCCGCTGAGGGTGTAGACCAGGGTCTTGGTACGGGCCACGGGCGCACCCATCAGCGCCGCGGCGTCCTCGTTGCCGCCGACGGCGTAGACGTGCTGGCCGAAGCGGGTGCGGCGCAGCAGGATGCCGCCGGCGACGAAGAGCGCCGCGGTGATCCACACCGGGACGCCGATGCCGAGCAGCTTGCCCTGGCCGAGGTCGGCGAAGAACGAGCCCTCGGCGACGAGGTAGGTGTCGGCGCCCTCGTCGGTGACCGACAGCATCACGCCGCGGGCGCCGAGCATGGCGGCGAGCGTGACGATGAACGGCGCCAGCCGCAACCGGGCGATGAGCAGCCCGTTGACCAGTCCGAAGAGTCCGCAGACGGCGAGTGGCAGGAGCAGCGCCACCAGCGTGCCGTGGCGCGAGCCCCAGGCGGCGAGCACGCCGCCGAGCACGAACACCGAGCCGACGGACAGGTCGATGCCGCCGGTGACGATGACGAAGGTCATGCCGAGGGCGACGATGGCGAGGAAGGCGGAGGAGACCGCCATGTTCTCGATGTTGCCGGTGGTGGCGAAGGAGTCGAAGGACAGCGAGGCGACGGCGGCGATGGCGATCAGCGCGACCAGCGCGCCGTGCTGCTGCGCGAGGGCGCTCAGCCGCTCGCCGCGCCCGGAGCCGGCCGGCTCGTCCGCGTCGTACGCGACGGGCCGGTCGGCGGCAGTCTCGTCTTTCACGACGGTCACCGCTTCCCCCTCTCCCGCGCGGCGTAGACCGCGAGGATGATCACCACGGCCTGGGCGATCTGCGTCCACGACGGCTCCAGGTCGTGCTTGATCAGCGTGGCCGTCAGCAGCTGGATCAGCACCGCGCCGGCCACCGTGCCGCCGATGCGGACCCGGCCGCCGGTCAGCGGCGTGCCGCCGACGACGACGGCGGTGATGGCGGACAGCTCCATCAGGTTGCCCAGCGAGGTGGGGTCGCTGGCGGACAGCCGGGCGGTGGCCAGGAAGCCGGCGACCGCGGCGAGGACGCCGCAGACGACGTACACCACGATCAGCACCCGGCGCACCGGCAGCCCGGCGAGCTTGGCCGCGGGGCGGCTGTCGCCGATGGCCAGCAACTGGCGGCCGAAGGTGGTGCGGCGGACGGCGAAGGCGACGACCAGCGCGAGCGCCGCCGCGATCAGCACCACGTACGGCACGCCGGCGAACTCGCCGGAGCCGAGGGTGGCCATGCCCGGGTCGCGGATGTCCTCCAGCTGCGGCAGCAGCACCAGCGCCAGCCCTCGGGCGCCCACCATCAGCGCGAGGGTGGCGACGATGGGCTGGACCCCGATGAACGCGATGAGCGAGCCGTTCACCAGGCCGACCGCCGCGCCGCCGACGACCGCGACGATCAGCGCGATCCACGGCCCGTACCCCATGTACAGCGCGACGAGCGAGGTGGACAGGGCCATGACGGAGCCGACCGACAGGTCGACGCCCTCGCTGCCGATGGCCAGCGCCATGCCGAGCGCGACGATGACGACGGGGGCGACCTGGACGGCCTGGGTGCGGAAGTTCTCGGCGGACAGGAAGTGGGGGGTGAAGGCGATGTTGACGAGCAGCAGGAGGGCGACGCCGAGGTAGACGCCGTACTCCTGCAGCCAGCGCAGCACCCGCTCCCGGTCGGCGGGCAGCGCGCGGCGCAGCGTGAGGTCAGCCATGGCCGGCCGCCTGCGCACCGGCCCCGCGAGGCGCCGGGTCCGGGTCCGCGCCCGGCTCCGCGGCGGCCGCGATGGCCTCCATGAGTCTGTCCTCGGTGACGTCGTCACCGGCCAGCTCGCCGACGACGGCGCCGTCCCTGAGCACCACCACGCGGTCGGACCCCTCGATCAGCTCCTCCACGTCGGAGGAGATCAGCAGCACGCCGAGGCCGTCCTCGGCGAGTTCGTCGACGAGCTTTTGCACCTCGGCCTTGGCGCCGACGTCGATGCCGCGCGTCGGCTCGTCCAGCAGCAGCACCTTGGGCTGCATGGCGAGCCAGCGGGCCAGCAGCACCTTCTGCTGGTTGCCGCCGGACAGCTCGCCGACCTTCTGGTGCGGGCTCGCGGCCTTGATGCGCAGCCTGCTGACGAACTTCTCGACGACGGCGTCGATACGGGCCTCGGAGACCAGCCCGTAGCGGGACATGCGCGGCAGCGCGGCCAGCGCGATGTTCTCGCGGACCGACAGACCCGGCACGATGCCCTCCGACTTGCGGTCCTCCGGCAGCAGGCTGATGCCGGCGCGGATCGCGGCGGGCGTGGATCCGGTGCGTACGGGCGCGCCCGCGACGGTGATACGGCCGGCGCCCAGCGGGAGGGCCCCGGCGATGGCCTTGGCGGTCTCGGTGCGCCCCGAGCCCAGGAGCCCGCCGAGGCCGACGACCTCGCCGGGGCGGACCTCCAGCGACACGTCGTGCAGCTCGTGCCGGCGCGTGAGGCCCTCGGCACGCAGCACCGGCTCCGCCCCGGTGCCGTGGTCACCGGTGAACTTGGTCAGGCCCTCGGCGCGCACCTCGCCCATCTCCCGGCCGAGCATGAGGGAGACCAGCCGGAGCCGGTCGAGCCCGGCGAGCGGGCCGGTGTGCACGAGGCGGCCGTCGCGGAGCACGGTGACGGTGTCGCAGACGGCGTACAGCTCGTCGAGGCGGTGGCTGACGTAGACGACGGCGACGCCGTCGGCGCGCAGCCGGCCTATGACGCCGAAGAGGGTCTCCACCTCGCGGGGTTCGAGCGAGGAGGTGGGCTCGTCCATGACGACGACGTCGGTGCGGCCGGCCGCGGAGACGGCGCGGGCCAGGGCGACCATCTGCTGGGCGCCGACGCCGAGTTCGGCGAGCGGGCGGCGGACGTCGACGCGTACGCCGTAGTCGAGGAGCATCCGCTCGGACTCGCGGTGCAGCCGGCCGAAGTCGATGAGGCCGCCGCGGCGGCGCGGCTCGCGGCCGAGGAGGAGGTTGCGGGCCACGCTCATCAGGGGGATGAGGTTGACCTCCTGGTAGATGGTCGAGATGCCGGCCTGCTGGGCGGCGAGCGGGGTGGCGAAGGAGGCCCGCTCGCCGCGGTAGGCCAGCTCGCCCTCGTCGGGCTGGTAGACGCCGGTGAGGACCTTGATGAGGGTGGACTTGCCGGCGCCGTTCTCGCCGACGAGGGCGTGCACCTCGCCCGCGCGGGCGGTGAAGTCGACGCCGTCGAGGGCGAGGACGCCGGGGAAGCGCTTGGTCAGGCCGCGTACGGTCAGGACGGCGGGGCGCTGCGCCGCACCGTCCGCGCCGTCGCGTACGTCCCGGGCGTCCGCCGGGTGCGGGCCGGCGGGCCGGGCGGGCCCGCCGGGCCCGTCCGGCCCGTGCCGCTCGGGCGGCTCGTTCGCTGCGGCCATCGGCGTCAGAACGCCTTGCCGAGGTCGGCCTCGGCGTTGTCGGCGGTGTACTCGCTGTCCTTGATCACGATGTCCTGGCCGACCTCCTCGCCCTGGGTGAAGGCGTCGAGGGTCTCGAAGGCCAGCGGGCCGAAGCGCGGGTTGGACTCGATGACGGCGTCGATCCAGCCGTCGACGATGCCCTGGACGGCGTTGCGGGTGCCGTCGATGGTGACGATCTTGACCGCGCCGGGCTCCTTGCCCGCGCCCTTGAGCGCGTTGACCGCGCCGAGGCCCATCTCGTCGTTCTCGGCGTAGATCCCGGTGATCTCCGGGTTGGACTGGATGAGCTGCTCGGTGACCTGCTGGCCCTTCTCGCGGGCGAACTCGCCGGTCTGCTCGAAGACCACCTTCACGTCCGGCGCCTTCTCGGCGATGCGGTCCTTGAAGCCCTTGGTGCGCTCGGTCGTGACGTTGTTGCCGGGCGTGCCCAGCAGGATGGCGATCTCGCCCTTGCCGCCGGTGGCCTCGATCATCTTGTCCGCGGCCCGCTTGCCCTGCTCGGTGAAGTCGGAGCCGATGAAGCTCACGTAGTCCTTGCAGGGCTCGGCGTTGATCTTCCGGTCGATGGTGACGATCGGGATCTTCTTGTCCGCCGCGGACTTCAGCACCGGGTCCCAGCCGTCGGAGTTCAGCGGGGCGATGACCAGCAGGTCTGCGCCCTTGGCGATGAGGTCCTGGACGTCGCTGATCTGCTTGGAGAACTGCGACTGGGCGTTGGCGGCGAGCAGTTCGACGCCGCGCTCCTCGGCCTCGGCCTTGATGGAGGCGGTCTCGGCGATACGGAACGGGTTGGCTTCCTTCTCGGACTGCGAGAAGCCGACGGTGGCGCCGGCGAGGTCGATCTCCTCGGCGCCGTAGTCGCCGATCACGCAGGTCGGGCCCGAGCCCCCGGAGACCTCCTGCTCGCTGCCCTTGGCCTCCTCGGAGCCGGCCGCGGCGCCGGTGCTCCCCTCGTCGTCGTCCTCGGACTTGGCGCAGCCGGCCGCGAGCGCGAGGCTCGCGCTGAGCGCGACGGCGAGGAGTGTTCTGGCGGCGGTGCGGGCGTGCGGCTTCATGGTGATACCCCAATTCGGGCGGTGGAGTACGAGGGCCGGGCCGCGCGGGACCCGAGGAATTCAGGGGATGTTTTACATCGTTGGAAGGGCGCTGTAAACACCTCCCGCAGCACGGATTTGTCCGGCGAAGATCGCCACGGCCCTTGTCCCGTACGGGAGTTGACGATCCGTCACGACGGCGCCGGGCAGGCCGGGGCACCCGCCCCGGGGCCGGTCCTGGCGTTGCTCGGCAGGGCTCACCCGGTCGCGCGACCGCGCGTGCTCTCCCGCTCCACCAGCGCGAACGCGGGATACATCTCCTGCGACTCGGGCGCGCTGCCGTCCCCGTGGGCGGCGTCCAGGCGCTTGACCACCGACTCCACCGCGAGCCTGGCGATGGCCCGCTTGTCCGGCGCGATGGTGGTCAGCGTGACGGCCCCGTAGCGGCTCTCGGTGATGTCGTCGAAGCCGACGACCGCCACGTCCTCCGGGACCCGCAGCCCCCGTTCGGACAGCACCCGCATGGCGCCGATGGCGATCAGGTCGTTGTACGCGAAGACCGCGTCCGGCCGCTGGCCGGAGTCCAGCAGGCCCGCCATGGCCGCCGCGCCGTCCGCCCGCTCCCAGCCCTCGTTGTACGCCACCAGCGCCTCGTCGACGGGCACGCCGCGGTCCGCCAACTCCGCCCGCCAGCCGAGAAGTCGCAGGTGGGCGGGTTGGTGGGCGCGGTTCTCGCGGGCGCCGAGGAACGCGATGCGGCGCCGGCCGAGGTCCAGCAGATGGCCGACCGCCTGCCGTGCCGCGGCGATGTTGTCGATGGCGATGTGGTCGTACGGCAGGTCGTAGCGGCGCTCGCCGAGCAGCACGAGCGGGCTCTCCTCGCCCCGGCCGCGCAGGTCGTCGGTCTCCAGCTCCAGCGGGCTGAGGATCAGCCCGTCCATCACCCGGGCGCGGAAGCCCTGGGTGACCAGCAGCTCCAGCTCCCGCCGGCCCTGGGTGTGGTCGAGCAGGACGGTGAAGTCGTGCCGGGCGGCCTCGTCGATGACGTGGCCCGCCAGCTCGGCGAAGTACGGGTTGCCCAGCTCGGGCACGGCGAGCGCGATGATGCCCGTACGGCCTTTGCGCAGGTGGCGGGCGGTGAGGTTGGGGCGGTAGCCGAGCTCGTCGATGGCCTGCTGGACCCGCGCCCGCATCGCCGGCGTGACGTGCGGATAGTTGTTGACCACGTTCGAGACGGTCTTCACCGACACGCCCGCCCGCTCGGCCACATCCTTCAGGCTGACTCTCACCGCGTTCCTCCTACGCCGTTTGGTCATGCACTGGACACAACGCAGGAGGCGTGCTGTCATGCCAACTGCCCTTGTTTCCAACGTTATACAAGACGCCCGGGGGCAAAGGGCAGACCCAGCACCCGCATTCTCCGACTTCCGGAGGTACCCGTGCACCCCTCCCTCAGACGCGTACGGCGGCGACTACTGCGCTGGCCGACGCCCATCCTCGCGGCCCTGGCGCTGACCCTGGTGCCCGCCGGTCCGGGCTTCCCGGCCACCGGCGCCGACCGCCCGGCCGCCGGGTCCGCGGACTCCCGCGCAGCCGCGGAGGTCAACGGCCTCAAGGGCGAGTACTACACCCACAGTGCCCCCGGCACCTTCGACTTCGACCAGTTGAAGGCCACCGCCTTCGACCCGTCGCTGGACTTCGACAACCTGGAGCCCCGGCTCGCGGCCCGGGCCGGCCAGGCCGACAACGCCAGCATCCGCTGGACCGGCGGGATCACCCCCGAGGTCTCCGGCGCGCACACCTTCCACGTCAGCGCGGACAACGGCTTCCGCCTCTGGGTGGACGGCGAGATGGTCATCGACCACTGGGTCGACGACTGGGACAACGAGCAGACCTCGCAGCCCGTGGAGCTGGCGGCGGGCCGCACGTACGACATCAAGGTGGAGTACTTCGAGCACCACGGCGGCTCCAACTTCCACCTGCGCTGGAGCGAGCCGGGCGCCGAGAAGGAGGCCGTGCCGCAGTCCGCGTTCTCGCTGCCCGAGGACTTCGACTACAGCGGGCCCACCGACGTCGCCGTGCAGCCCGACGGCCGCACCCTGACCATGGACTTCGCCCAGCCGCTCGCCGCTCCCCCGGCGACGTTCGACGAGCACCTGGAGACGGTCATCGGCGGCGCCGACTGGCCGCGCTCCCCGGCCGAGCTGGACCCCGAGGACCCCACCCGGCTGATCGTCCCGCTCGACGAGCCCGTCGTCGGCCAGGGCGGCTCCGCCGACGTGCGCTACGACGGCGAGGGCGGCCTGACCGGCGCGGACGGCGCCGACGTCGCCGAGTTCTGGACCTCCGGGGCCAACGACTCCGAGTACCAGCTGCGGACGAAGTGGGCGGACGACGTCGACCCCGACGCCCCGCTCCCCGAGTACCCGCGCCCGCAGCTCACCCGCGAGGACTGGCAGAGCCTCAACGGCACCTGGCAGTTCGCCGGCGCCACCGAGGGCGAGAGCCCGCCGTTCGGCCGCACGCTGGACGAGAAGATCGTCGTGCCGTACCCCGTCGAGTCCGAGCTGTCCCGCGTCCAGCGGCACGAGGAGCGCATGTGGTACAAGCGCACCTTCACCGTGCCGCGTGACTGGCGCGTCGGCCAGCGCGGCGAGCGGCTCCAGCTCAACTTCGACGCGGTCGACTGGAAGGCCGACGTCTGGCTCAACGGCAAGCAGGTCGCGTCCCACAAGGGCGGCTACGACCGGTTCAGCGCCGACGTCACGCAGGCCCTGCGCGGCGGCGGCAAGCAGGAGCTGATCGTCGGGGTCTACGACCCGACCGACTCCGCCGACGGCGAGAACCCGCCGATCGGCAAGCAGCGGCTCTCCCCCAGCGGCATCTGGTACACCTCCTCCTCCGGCATCTGGCAGTCCGTGTGGATGGAGCCGGTGCCCACCGACCGCGCCGAGGACCTGAAGATCACCCCCGACGTGGCCGGCGAGCAGACCTCCGTCCAGGTGCGCGGCGTACGCGACGGGGTGCCGGTCACCGCCACGGCGTACGCCGGCCGCCGCGCGGTCGGCACCGCGACCGGGAAGACCGGCGAGCCGCTGACCGTGCCCGTGCCGGACCCGCGGCTGTGGTCGCCGGACGACCCGTACCTGTACGACCTGAAGGTGACGGTCGGCCGCGGCGCGTCCGCCGACGAGGTGCGCGGCTACTTCGGCATGCGCACCGTGGGCGTCGAGACGGTCGACGGGCAGCAGCGGATGACGCTCAACGGCTCGCCGGTGTTCTCCATGGCCACCCTCGACCAGGGCTTCTGGCCCGAGGGCATCCACACCGCGCCCACCGACAAGGCGCTTCGGTACGACCTCGAACAGCACAAGGAGATGGGCTTCAACTCCGTGCGCAAGCACATCAAGGTCGAGCCCGACCGGTGGTTCTACCACGCCGACAAGCTGGGCCTGCTGGTGTGGCAGGACATGCCGTCGATGAACACCAAGACGCCCTCGGAGAGCTCCCGCACGCAGTTCGAGCACGAGCTGAAGGAGATGATCCAGCAGCACGACAGCCACCCCTCGGTGGTCATGTGGGTGACGTTCAACGAGGGCTGGGGCCAGTACGACCAGGCCCGTATCGCCGACTACGCCAAGGAGCTGGACCCGGCCCGGCTGGTCAACAACATGAGCGGCCACAACTGCTGCGGCGCGGTCGACGGCGGCAACGGCGACATCTCCGACGCGCACGGCTACCCGAGCGCGCAACTGCCCGCGCCCGACGGCACCCGCGCCCTGGTCAGCGGCGAGTACGGCGGCCTCGGACTGGCCATCCCGGGCAACGCCTGGCCGGTGCGGCACACCTACGTGGGCGTGGACCGCGAGGCGTACACCGAGGAGTATCTGATCAAGCTGGCCGAAATCGAGCGGTTCGCCGCCTGCAACGGCAGCAGCGGCGCCGTCTACACCCAGATCACGGATGTGGAGGGCGAGCTGAACGGACTGCTCACGTACGACCGCAAGGTCGTCAAGCCGGATGTGGAACGCATCCGGGCCGCCCATGAGGCGCTCATCGAGGGAGCCGCGGAAGGCACCCTCACCTGCGACGCCTCCTGACGCACCGCCCGTCCCCGCACGCCCCGGCCGCGGCACCCGCCGCGGCCGGGGCCGGGGGCGGCCCGGCGCGCCCGGCGGCCCCGCCGGGCACCGCGCCCGAGCAGCACCCCCGGCACCAGGCACCTCCTCCTCCAAGGACTCCAGGCACCCAGGGACCCGACATGCCTCCTCCGCTCAACCGCCGCCACTTCCTGCACGCCTCCGCCGCCGGCGCCTCCGCGCTCGCCCTCGGCGCCACCGCGCTCCCGGCCCACGCGGTGGCTTTGGTGGCGTGGGTGGGGCGGACGTCGAC
>NZ_JACBXC010001240.1 GCF_013870535.1 Streptomyces phytophilus
GCGACGACGGGTACGCCACGCCGGGGATCGTCGTCGAGGCCGACGGGGCGGAGGTGATCCCGCCCGGTCCGCAGGTGCCGGCGGGCGCGTACCAGTGGGAGGAGTTCGTCCTCGACGGCGGGGCTTCCGGCCGGGTGGCCGAGCTGCGCGTCAGCGCGCCGGACACCTCGAACTGGAAGATCGTGGCACTGCTGGTGCGTTGACGGGCGCGTACGGCCGCCGCCCCCGGCGAGCACCGGGGGCGGCGGCCGTACGGCCCGGCCGGTCAGCGCCCGGCCGCGGCCCGGATGCCGCGCAGCAGCCCGTACTGGACGACGGCGAAGCCCAGCACCACCGCCGCCTGCAGCGGGATCCACACGTACCCCGCGGTCGTCGGGTCGACGACCCCGGTGACGAGGACGACGAGGCTCGCCACCACCCACGCGACGTTGATGTCGACCACCAGCGCCACCAGCCGCGCGGGCGGCACGGGCTTGCGGGCGATCCAGGCGACGTCGAGGGCGTAGACGACGAGCACCGCGCCGAGCACGAGCAGCAGCCCGCGGTCCACGCCCAGCAGGTCGGACAGGGGGCCGGAAAGGGCCAGGTACGCCAGCCCGTTGGCGCCGGTGACGGCGGCGTCGAGGCCCAGCCGGCGGCGGAGCGTGATCTGCGGGGCGGTGGCGGCGGTCGGGGAGACGGCTGCGGACATGACGGATCACCCTCCGAGCGGCATCGGTAACGGTCAGAGCCGGAACCCGGGCCGGAGTGCGCCGGTCCGGGCCCCGATGCCCCCACGGTGCCCGCCCCCGTCCCGCACGTCGATTACCCGCCGGGTAATGTCCGGCACCCACGGTCCGGACCACGGCCGGGCGACCTGCCGGTTTCTGGGCTATTGCGGTGCCGCGCCCGTGGCTCTACGTTTCCGGAAGCGGCCCGTGCCCGGCCTGAGATGAGACGGCGATGGAACTGGAACTGCGGCATCTCAAGCTCGTGCGCGCCATCGCGGAGACGGGGAGTCTCACGCGGGCCGCCGGCCGGCTCGGTCTCGCCCAGTCGGCGATCAGCGCACAGCTCAAGCGGATCGAACGGGCCCTGGGCGGCCCGCTGTTCGTACGCGACCGGGCGGGGGCCCGGCCCACGGCGCTCGGGGAGCTGGTGCTCGACCGGGCGCAGGTGCTGCTGCCCGCGGTGCGGGAGCTGCAGGAGGAGGCGGTGCGGTTCGCCAACGCCTGGGAGGACGTGCACCGGTTCCGGCTCGGCGGCACCCACGGGCCGCTGCTGGGGGCGCTGGTGGACCGGCTGGCGGCGCTGTACCCGGACGAGCCGGTGAGCACGTACACCTCCTGGTCGGTGCAGGAGATCAGCGAGATGGCGTCCTCGGGGCGGCTGGACTTCGCGCTGATCGGGGTCTGCGGCGAGAGCCCGCCGCCGGCCGAGGAGCTTCAGTGGCGGCTCGTGGGCACGGACCCGGTGTACTTCATGCTGGCCGAGGACCACCCGGCGGCGGACGAACCGGAGCTGGAGCTGAGCCGGTTCCGCGACGACCGGTGGACGACGGTGCCCGGCGAGGGGTGCTTCGGCGACTGCTTCTCCGCGGCCTGCGCGCGGGACGGGTTCACACCGGCGCCGATCCTGGAGACCGACACCGTCTCCTGCGCGCACCTGGTGCAGGTCGGCCGCGCGGTGGGGCTGTGCCGGGCGACCATGCCGCCGACGCCGGGGATCACCACCGTGCCGATCACGGGGACGCCGCTGAGCTGGCGGCACCTCATCGG
>NZ_JACBXC010001241.1 GCF_013870535.1 Streptomyces phytophilus
GTCGCGGCGTCGGCCGCGGCCACGGCCCGGCGCCGGGCGGGCGTCAACTTGGCGGTGCTCATGGCACCACGGTACGCAGTCGCCGACGACCCCCTTCCGGGTGCGGTCCCGCCCTTTCGGCGGGGCCCTCAGCCGCCCCCGCGAAGGCCCCCTGACCGCCCGTTACTCCCCTGGGAGTAAGAAAGTTGACTCCTTGGGACGGACGACCGGCACAGGCCCGCACGGTCAGACTGGGTGGGAAGCGACGAGGAGGCCGCCCACCATGCGCATCAGCATCAACGTCACCGACTTCTCCTGGCCCGGCGGCCCCGCGGCCCTCGCGCCCGCGCTCGCCGAGGTCGTCGGCGCGGCGGACGCGGCGGGCGTGGACACCGTCTGGATCGGTGACCACCTGCTCCAGGCCGACCCCACGTGCACGCCGGACGAACCGGTGCTGGAGGCGTACACCACCCTCGGCTACCTGGCCGCGCGCACCGAGAACGTCCGCATCGGCACCATGGTCACCGGCGTCACGTACCGCCCGCCCGCCCTGCTCGTGAAGGCCGTCACCACCCTCGACGTGCTCTCCGGCGGCCGCGCCTGGCTCGGCCTCGGCGCCGGCTACCGCGAGGACGAGGCGTATGCCATGGGCCTGACCCTGCCGCCCGCGGCCGAGCGGGTCGAGCGGATGGAGGAGACGCTGCGGCTGGCGCAGCAGATGTGGGCGGGCGACACCGGCGCGTTCGACGGGCGGCACTTCACGCTGGACTACCCCGTGTGCAGCCCGCAGCCGGTGCAGCGGCCGCGGCCCGCGGTGCTCGTCGGCGGCGTGGGCGACGGTCCGATGCTGCGGCTGGCCGCGCTCTACGGGGACGCGTGCAACTTCCTGGACGTACCGGACGGCGGCCGGACGCTGCGCCGCGAGCTGGACGTGCTCCAGGACCACTGCGCGACGGCGGGGCGGCCGTACTGGGAGGTGGAGAAGACGGTCACCGCCCGGATGGAGCCCGAGGAGCCGGCGGAGTCGGTCGCGGAGCGGTGCGAGGGGTTCGCCGAGTACGGGATCGAGCACGTGGTGTTCGTCGCCGTCGGGCCGTGGACGCCGCAGGCGGTCGAGGCGGTGGGCGAGGCGGTGCCCGTGGTGGCGCAGATCAGGCCGAACAGCGAGGTGGGCGTGTGGTGAAGGCGACCCGGGGCCGGGGTGTCAGGCGCGGCGGAAGGTGACCACCGTCCCGGGCGACACCCGGGCCGGCGCCCGCGGGTCCGCGGCCACCCGGCGCTCCAACTCCGCGAAGCCCGCCTCGATGTCGGCCTCCGGCATGTGCTCGAAGATCGAGAACGCCCTGGTACGCAACCGGGCCAGCGCCCCCGCGCACGTACCGGGCGCCGGCAGCGCGACCTCCCCCACCGCCGCCAGCTCCCACCCCGCCGCCTCGAAGGTACCGCGCAGCGCCGACAGCGGCTCGTAGAGCGCGGCGAGGACCTCGCGCCCGCGGGGGAAGGCGTCGAGGTACCACAAGTCGGGCAGCGAGTCGGTGAGTTCGGTACGCAGCAGCAGGGTGCCGCCGGGCCGTAGCACGCGGTGCAGCTCGCGGGCGCCGGCGGGCTTGTCCCGTACGTGGTGCCACACGAGGAAACCCAGCGCGAAGTCGACCGCCCCGTCCGGCAGCGGCAGCGCCTCCGCCCGCCCCGGGACGTAACTGACCCGTGGATGCGCCGCGTACGCGACCGCCTGCTCCCGCATCCGCGCCGACGGCTCCACGCCGGTGACCGGGCC
>NZ_JACBXC010001242.1 GCF_013870535.1 Streptomyces phytophilus
CCGTCAGCCCGCCAGACAGGAGGGCCCGAGCAGGGCCTTGAGGTCGCCGAAGAGCGCCGGATCCGACGTCACGCGGTGGCGGTCGAGGCGGAGCACGGTGGTGGTGCGGGAGCCCTGGAGCTTCACGCGCACCTCCGTGCCGCCGCGGTGCTGCGACAGCACCTCGCCCAGCTTCTCCACCAGTGGCGGGGTGACCTTGACCGTCGGAATCGTGATCGTCACGGGCGCGTTCGCGGACACCTCGGACAGGTCGGGGACGGCGAGTTCCATGGCGACCAGCCGCGGGACGTCCTCCCGCTTGTCGAGCCGCCCCTTGACGAAGACGATCGCGTCCTCGACGAGTTGGGTGGAGACCAGCTGATACGTGGCCGGAAAGAACATGCAGTCGATGGAGCCGCCGAGGTCCTCGACGGTGGCGATGGCCCAGGCGTTGCCCTGCTTGGTCATCTTCCGCTGGAGCCCGGAGATGATGCCGCCGATGGTGACGATGGTGCCGTCGGAGTGGTCGCCGCCGTTGAGCGCGGCGATGGAGGCGTCGGCCTTGTCGTTCAGGACGTGCTCGACGCCGAAGAGGGGGTGGTCGGACACGTAGAGCCCGAGCATCTCCCGCTCCTGCGCGAGCAGATACGACTTCTCCCACTCCTCGTCGGCGAACTGCACGTCGAGGCCGAAGCCCGGCTCGTCCGCCGCGGTCTCGTCGCCCATGCCGCCGAAGAGGTCGAACTGCCCCTCGGCCTCCTTCCGCTTGACCGACACGACGTTGTCGATCATCGGCTCGTACTGCGCGGTGAGGCCCTTGCGGGTGTGATCGAGGGCGTCGAACGCACCCGCCTTGATCAGCGACTCGACGGTGCGCTTGTTGCACACGACGGCGTCGACCTTGTCGAGGAAGTCGGGGAACGACGCGTAGCGCCCCTTGGCCTTGCGGTTGCGAACGATCGACTCCACCACGTTCTGCCCGACGTTGCGCACGGCGGTCAGGCCGAACACGATCGTGTCATCACCGCGCGGAGTGAAGTTCGCGTCCGACTCGTTGACATCCGGGGGCAGGACCTTGATGCCCATCTTCCGGCACTCGTTGAGGTAGACCGCGGACTTGTCCTTGTCGTCGCGCACGGACGTCAGCAGCGCGGCCATGTACTCGGCGGGGTAGTTCGCCTTGAGATACGCGGTCCAGTAGGAGACGAGGCCGTACGCGGAGGAGTGCGCCTTGTTGAACGCGTAACCCGCGAAGGGGACCAGGACGTCCCAGACGGCCTGGATGGCCTTGTCGCTGTAGCCCTTCTCGCGGGCGCCCTTCTGAAACGGGATGAACTCCTTGTCGAGCACTTCCTGTTTCTTCTTGCCCATCGCCCGGCGCAGCAGGTCCGCCTGGCCCAGCGAATAGCCGGCGAGCACCTGCGCGGCCTTCTGCACCTGCTCCTGGTAGACGATCAGGCCGTAGGTGATGTCGAGGACTTCCTTGAGCGGTTCCTCCAGCTCCGGGTGGATCGGGGTGATCTCCTGCTGGCCGTTCTTGCGCAGCGCGTAGTTGATGTGCGAGTTCATGCCCATGGGGCCCGGCCGGTACAGCGCCGAGACCGCGGAGATGTCCTCGAAGTTGTCGGGCTTCATCATGCGCAGCAGGGAGCGCATGGGCCCGCCGTCGAACTGGAAGACGCCGAGGGTGTCGCCGCGGCCCAGCAGTTCGAAGGTCGTCGGGTCGTCGAGCGGCAGCGACAGCAGCTCGATGTCCCGGCCCTTGTTCTGCTT
>NZ_JACBXC010001243.1 GCF_013870535.1 Streptomyces phytophilus
GCCCGCCGCCGCGGCGGCCCCGCCGGTCCCGGCCGCCGCCGCGGAACGCGCCGCGGCGCCCGCCGCGGGGCCGCCCGGGGCGGGCTGGACCCAGGTCTTCGGCGACGAGTTCGGCGCCCCGGCCGTCGATACCGCCAAGTGGAACTTCCGCACCGACGTGAAGGCCAACAGCGCCCAGCGGCCGCAGAACGTCACCCAGTCCGGCGGCGCCCTGCACATCGCGCTGAAGAAGGAGGACCACGCCGGCAAGCAGTTCACGGGCGGCGGCGTCATCTCCAAGAAGCACCTGCGCTACGGCTACTACGAGACCCGCGCCAAGATCAACGACGGCGCCGGCTGGCACACCGCCTTCTGGCTCCAGGCCGGCGACGGCAGCACCACCTTCCCCGCCGAACAGCGCAGCGAGATCGACGGCTTCGAGACGGACTCGGTCAACCCGACCAGGACCTCGCACAACGTGCACGGCTGGGTGGGCAGCGGCGTCCACGGCCCGGTCACCTACGGCTCCGGGACCTACGACACCGGTCTCGACCTCAGGCAGTGGCACACCTACGGCATCGACTGGTCCGAGAGCGGCGCGAAGTTCTTCATCGACGGCAGCCTGAAGTACACGGCCCCGTACACCCCCGGCCAGTGGATGCACGACTACACCGCCGTCTGGCTCACCAGCATCGCCACCGGCGCGCTGCCCGACGCGGACAAGCTGCCCTCGGCCGCCTCCTTCGACTACGTCCGCTACTGGCAGCGCGACTACTACGTCGACAACGACGGCGCCGCCGCCTACGGCTACTCCGCCACCGGCACCTGGCAGCCCAGCGCGCTCACCGGCTGGACCAAGGACTCGCCCGTCTCCTACGGCTGCGCCGCGGGCGCCGAGGCGACGTGGCGGCCCCGGCTGCGGGCGGCCGGCACGTACGAGGTGTTCATCCGCAAGTCCGTCTCCGCCACCGGCGGCGACCCCGCCGCGAAGGTGACCCTGGACAACGCCGGCGCCGTCACCACTCGCACGCTCGACGAGCGCTCCGGCAGCCCCGGCTGGGTCTCGCTGGGCACGCAGACCTACCAGGCCGGTGAGAGCGCCTCGGTGTCGCTCACCGCGAGCGGGACGGGCTGCGCGCACGCCGACGCGGTGAAGTTCGTACGCCGCTAGCGGACGGCCCGCAGCGCCGGACACCTGGAATCGGATACCGGTCCCGCCATGCGGGGCCGGTTTCCGTCATCCGGTTCCGGCTGCGGGGCTACAGGAAGCGTTCCCGGAGGTCCGGGCGGAGCCAGGCGGCGGGGGAGGAGATGCTGAGGCCGCCGTCCACCGGCAGCACCGCGCCCGTGATGAACGACGCCGCGGGGGAGGCCAGGAAGTGCACCGCCGCCGCGACCTCCGGCGGGGTGCCGGTACGGCCCAGGGGGTAGCCCTCGGCGACGCGCGGCAGCGGCGGGGTGCCGATCATGCCGGGCGCCACCGCGTTGACGCGGACGCCGCGCGGGCCGTAGTCGAGGGCGAGTTGGCGGACGAGGCCCTCGACACCGGCCTTCGCCGCCGCGTAGGCGGGCAGCCCGGGGGCGGCGAGGAAGGCGTTCACCGAGGTGACGGCGACGACCGCCGAGCCCGGCGGGAGCCGGGGGAGCGCCGCGCGGGCGACGTAGAACGCCGTGTCCAGCGTGGCGGACTGGGCCAGCCGCCACTGCGCCTCCGTGGTCTCCGCCGCCCGCGCCACCGGCTGCGCCGCCGCGGCCAGCACCACGACGTCCA
>NZ_JACBXC010001244.1 GCF_013870535.1 Streptomyces phytophilus
GAGGGAAGCGAGGCTCAGCCGGGCGGGGACGAGCGCGGGGTACGGCGAACGCAGCCCGGCGTCGAAGAGCGCCATGCCGGTCTCTTCGGTGAGTCCGAGCATGCCGTCGCGCTTGTTGCGCTGGAGCGCGGCGTCGTCCAGGTGGGCGGTCATGGCGCTGGTTTCGGCCCAGTAACCCCAGGCGAGGGAGGTCGCGGGGAGCCCTTGCCCGCGGCGGTGGTGGGCGAGGGCGTCGAGGTAGGTGTTGCCTGCGGCGTAGTTGGCTTGGCCGGGGTTGCCCAGGGTGCCCGCGGCGGAGGAGTAGAGGGCGAAGAAGGCGAGGTCGTGGTGGTGGGTGTGCTGGTGCAGGTGCCAGGCGGCGTCGGCTTTGGGGCGCAGGACCGCGTGGAGGCGCTCGGGGGTCAGCGAGTCGATGACGGCGTCGTCGAGGGCGCCGGCGGTGTGGATCACACCGGTGAGGGGGTGGTTGTCGGGGACCGATGCCAGGAGTGCGGCGACGGCGGTGGAGTCGGTCACGTCGCAGGCTTCGATGCGTACCTGTGCGCCGAGGTCGGTGAGTTCGGCGGTGAGGTCGTCGGCGCCTTCGGCGTCCGGGCCCCGGCGGCTGACCAGCAGAAGGTGGCGGACGTCGTGGTGGGACACGAGGTGACGCGCGGTCAGCCGGGCCAGCGTGCCCGTACCGCCGGTGATCAGAACCGTGCCCTCCGGATCCGGCGTGCGCGGGATGCCGAGGACGACCTTGCCCACGTGCTGCGCCTGGCTCAGGTGCCGGAAGGCGTCGGGCGCCCTCCGTACGTCCCACACCTCCAGCGGCAGCGACGTGAGCGCCCCCTTCTCGAAGAGGCCGACCAGCTCGCGCAGGATCTCCTGCACCCGGTCGGGGCCCGCCTCGGCCAGGTCGAACGCCTGGTAGGCGACCCCGGGACGGTCCGCCGACACCCCGGCGGCGTCGCGGATGTCGGTCTTGCCCATCTCCAGGAAGCCGCCGCCGCGCGGCAGCAGCGCGAGGGAGGCGTCCACGAACTCCCCGGCCAGCGCGTTCAGCACCACGTCCACGCCGCGGCCGCCGGTCGCCGCGAGGAACCGGTCCCTGAACTCCAGCGTCCGCGAGTTGCCGATGTGCGCGTCGTCGAATCCGTTCGCCCGCAGCGCGTCCCACTTGCCGGGGCTCGCCGTGCCGTACACCTCGGCGCCGAAGTGCCGGGCCAGCTGCACCGCCGCCATGCCGACACCGCCCGCCGCGGAGTGGACGAGCACGGCGTCGCCGGAGCCGAGACCGGCGCGGTCGCGGAGCCCGTAGTAGGCGGTGACGAACGCGATGGGCACCGAGGCGGCCTGCGCGTACGACCACTCCGCCGGCATCCGCACCAGATGGCGGTGGTCGGCGACGGCGTACGGCCCGAAGCCGTCGCGCAGCAGCCCCATGACGCGGTCGCCCGGCGCCAGCCCGGTCACCCCCGGCCCGGTCTCCAGCACCACGCCGGCGCCCTCGCCGCCGAGCGTCGCCTCGCCCGGGTACATGCCGAGGGTGATGAGCACGTCGCGGAAGTTCACGCCCGCCGCCCGCACGGCGATGCGCACCTGCCCCTCCGCCGGCGGTTCGAGCACCTCCGGCCCGCCGGGCAGCAGCGCCAGATGCTCCAGCGTGCCGCGCTCGGTGACGTCCAGGTGCCAGGCGGGGGAGTCCGCCGGCACCGCGAGCGTGTCGGCCGACGAGGTGCGGACGAGCCGCGGGACCGTCGCCGTGCC
>NZ_JACBXC010001245.1 GCF_013870535.1 Streptomyces phytophilus
GACCGCCGCCCTCGGTGCGCTGCGCGACTGGATGCGCGACGTGTACGTGCCCGCCGCGGCCGGCACCCCCGACGTCGTCGGACGCGAGCGCTACGCCCGCTGGTCGCGCTTCTTCAACGGCGCGGACCTCGACCTGGACGAGGCGTACGCCTACGGCTGGTCCGAGTACCACCGGCTGATCGGCGAGATGAAGACCGAGGCCGCGAAGATCCTCCCCGGCGCCGCCACCCCCTGGGAGGCGCTGAAGCACCTGGACGAGCACGGCGCCCACATCGAGGGCGAGGACGCCGTCCGCGACTGGCTGCAGGGCATCATGGACGAGGCCATCTCGGCGCTCGACGGCACGCACTTCGACCTGGCCGAGCCGGTCCGCCGGGTGGAGTCCCGGATCGCGCCGCCCGGCGGCGCCGCCGCGCCGTACTACACGCCGCCCGCCGAGGACTTCTCCCGTCCCGGGCGCACCTGGCTGCCGACGATGGGCGAGACCCGCTTCCCGGTCTACGACCTGGTCTCCACCTGGTACCACGAGGGCGTGCCCGGCCACCATCTCCAGCTCGCGCAGTGGGTGTACGTCAAGGACCAGCTCTCCCGCTACCAGTCGACGATCGGCTGGGTCAGCGCCAACTGCGAGGGCTGGGCCCTGTACGCGGAGCGGCTGATGGACGAGCTGGGCTTCCTCACCGACGCGGAGCGGCGGCTCGGCTACCTGGACGCGCAGATGATGCGCGCCGCGCGGGTGATCGTCGACATCGGCATGCACCTGGAGCTGGCGATCCCGGACCACTCCCCCTTCCACCCGGGCGAGCGGTGGACGCCGGCGCTGGCGCAGGAGTTCTTCGGGATGCACAGCGGCCGGCCCGCGGACTTCGTGGAGAGCGAGCTGACGCGCTATCTGTCGATGCCGGGGCAGGCGATCGGCTACAAGATCGGCGAACGGGCCTGGCTGCGCGGCCGGGACGCGGCGCGCAAGGCGCGCGGCGCGGACTTCGACGCCAAGGCGTGGCACATGGCCGCGCTGTCGCAGGGCTCCCTCGGGCTGGACGACCTGGAGGCCGAGCTGTCGGCGCTGTGAGTCCGGTGTGAGGTGACGGCCGCGGCCCCGGCAGGGGTCGCGGCCGTACGCGTCCCCGCGGCCCGCCGGACGTGCGGCCGGAGGGCGGTCAGCGGTCGGCGGCCGTGCGGTGGCGTACGTACGAGCCCGAGCGGCCCTTGACGACCTCCAGCTGCGCCGGGATCCGCCGGCGCAGCTCCGGCACGTGGCTGACGATGCCCACCGTGCGGTCCCGCTCGCGCAGCGCGTCGAGCACGTCCAGCACCTCGTCCAGCGTCTGTTCGTCCAGGCTGCCGAAGCCCTCGTCGATGAAGAGCGTGTCGAGCCGGACGCCCCCGGCCTCCTCCGCCACCACGTCGGACAGGCCGAGGGCCAGGGCGAGGGAGGCGAAGAACGACTCGCCGCCGGAGAGGGTGGCGGTGTCCCGCTCGGTGCCGGTCCAGGCGTCCACGACGTGCAGCCCGAGGCCGTGGCGGCCCCGGCCGTTCGCCCGCTCGTCGGAGTGCACCAGCGTGAACCGGCCGGACGACATCCGTGCCAGCCGGGCCGTCGCGGCGGCGGCGACCTGTTCGAGCCGGGCGGCCAGCACGTACGACTCCAGCCGCATCTTCCGCTCGTTCTCCGCGGACGTGCCAGCCGCGAGCGAGGCGAGCCGGGCCACCCGGTGGTGCTCCGTACGCAACGGGGCCAGCCGGCG
>NZ_JACBXC010001246.1 GCF_013870535.1 Streptomyces phytophilus
GCCGAGCTGACGCCCGGCGAGACCGTCATCGGCAGCCGCCGCGGCCACACCTCGCACCGCCACCTGCCCTGGATCGCCCTCGACGACGGCACCGCGGGCGAGGAGCACGGCGAGGTCTACGGCTGCGCGCTGGCCTGGTCCGGGTCCTGGCGCATCGCCGTGCAGCGGCTCGACGACGGCGTCGTCCAGGCCGTCGGCGGCGCCGGGCACGACGACTCGGGGCTGGTCCGGCTGGAACCCGGCGAGTCGTACACCGCACCCGTCTTCGCCGGGCTCTACGCCTCGGGCGGCTTCGGTGCCGCGTCCCGCGCCTGGCACGCCTGGCAGCTCGCGCACGTCGTACCGGACGCGCACATCCCCCGGCCCGTCCTCTACAACTCGTGGGAGGCCACCAAGTTCGACGTCGAACTCGGCCACCAGCGCGAGCTGGCGCGGCGGGCCGCGGCCATGGGCGTGGAGCTGTTCGTCGTCGACGACGGCTGGTTCGGCGCCCGTACGCACGCGAAGGCCGGGCTCGGCGACTGGACGCCCAACCCCGACCGCTTCCCCGACGGGCTCAAGCCCCTCGCCGACGAAGTCCACGGCCTCGGCATGCACTTCGGCATCTGGGTCGAGCCGGAGATGGTCAACCCCGACAGCGACCTCTACCGCGCCCACCCCGACTGGGTCCACCACCGGCCGGACCGCCGGCGCACCGAGTTCCGCCACCAGCTCGTGCTGGACCTCGGCCGGCCCGAGGTCAGGACGTACCTGTGGGAGCAGCTCGACGAGCTGCTGCGCTCCGCGCCCATCGACTACGTCAAGTGGGACTTCAACCGCTCCCTGACCGAACCGGGCGCGCACACCGACCCCTCGCTCCCGCACGTGCAGGGGCTGTACGGCCTGCTGGACCGGCTGCGCGCCGCGCACCCGCACGTCGCCTTCGAGTCCTGCTCCGGCGGCGGCGGCCGGATCGACCTCGGCATCCTGTCCCGTACGGACCAGGTGTGGACCTCCGACAACACCGACCCGCTCGACCGGCTGCCCATCCAGCACGGCATCGGCCAGATCCACCCCGCCCGGGTCACGGCCGCCTGGGTCACCGACAGCCCCAACGAACAGATGCAGGACCGCGTCAGCAGCCTGCGCTACCGCTTCGTCAGCGCCATGGCCGGCGTGCTCGGCGTCGGCGGCGACCTCGCGCGGTGGAGCGGCGAGGAGCTGGCCGAGGCCGGTCGCTGGGTGGAGCTGTACAAGCGCATCCGCCCCGCCGTCCAGCTCGGCCGGCTCTACCGGCTGCGGGAGCCGCAGGAGGGCCTGAGCGCGGTGCAGTACGTCCTCGGCGACGACCCCGAGCGGGCCGACGAGGTCGTCGTCCTCGCCTGGCTGCAGGCCCAGCGCTACAACGAGTCGCTGCCGCCGCTGCGCCTCGCCGCGCTCGACACCGCCGCGGAGTACGAGGTGTTGGCCGGCGGCGAGCCGGGCGAGGTGCTGCGCGGCGCGGTGCTCGCGCACCGGGGGCTGCACACGGGGCTGCACGGCGACCTCGACGCCGCGGTGGTGCACCTGCGCCGCCGCTGACGGCCCCGGGGCCCGCGCTGGGCCGTACCCGCCCGGACCGCACCCGCCCGGACCGTACGCGTGACCGCGCGGGATGCGCCCCCGCGCGGGCCGTCGCACAATGTGACGTGAGCGGGGGGACCCCGACGGAGCGGGACCATGCGCTTCCACGACCGCACGGAGGCGGGCCGCGCGCTCGCCCGGCGC
>NZ_JACBXC010001247.1 GCF_013870535.1 Streptomyces phytophilus
GGCGGACGGCTGCGGGACGGCGACGTTCCACGGCCGGGTGGCGGGCTCGAAGCCGTCGTCGCCTGGCAGGAGCACGCGGCCGCGGACTGCGGAGCGGAGTTCGTCAAGGTTGCCCATCTCGGATCCTTACGGAAGTCGCAAACAAACGGTGCAGATACGAGCATCGCGCGCGGGTCTGACATCGGGGCGCTCGGGACACCCGTACGGGCAGGATCTTCCGGGACGGACAAGACGGCCCGGACGGCTTCCGCCGCCCGGTGGCCCTAGAGCGGGCCGGGGTTCTGCGCCAGTTGCCCGCGGGCGTACGCGAGCGCCGCGTCCGCGTCCAGCCCGCCCGCGTCCACCGGCACCGTCCGCCACGGCGTACGCGCCAGCACCCGGCGGGTCAGCTCCGTCTCCTCCCGCAGGTGCGCCGCCGCCGACTCCAGGTCCCGTACGTGCCGCGTGCCCGGCGACGAGCCCAGCTTCGCCACGTACCACTGCGCCCACCCGTCGCCCTCCCGGGCCACCGCCCGGCGCAGGGCCGCTTCGGGGTCGTCGTGGACGTAGACGACGGTGACCTCCGCGGGCGCCAGCGCCCGCACGAGGTCGGCGACCACGCCCGCGACCGCGTCCTCGTCGTGGCCCCAGGCCACGAGCGACGGCACGAAGGGCACCAGCGCGTCGGTCACCAGCACGTCCGTCCCGGCGGCGACCGCCTCCTCGACGTACGCGTGGACGGACGCGACCAGCGTCGCGGGGCGTACGGAGCCCGCGCCGCCCGCGAACTCCTCGGCCACCGGGCGGAACGCCTCCCGCGCGAGGATGTCGGCCTCCTCGAAGTGGTCGACCACCGCCCCGCCTTCGCGCAGCGCCGCCGCGAGGCCGCGGCAGAGGGTGGACTTGCCGACTCCGGGGCTGTTCCCGATCACGGACACGAGTTGAACGGTCATCGCCGCAGTCTCGCAGCCGCCGCCCGGGGCGCGCGGAGGCGGGGCGGCCGTGGGTGCGATGTCCGGACGCGCCATGGTCTGTACCACCTCCCACAGTGTGAGATAGGTCTCACCGCCGCGTTCCTTATGGGGATTCTTCGTGCTCCGCGGGATTCCGGCGCTGGCACATTGTTCCGGCGTCGAGGACCCTCCCCCCTCGCGACGGAAGGGACGCCAGGACAGTGACGACGATCTACTGCCCGCGTTGCGACAGCCGGCACGACGCGGCCGGAGCGCCGTGGTGCGCACCGGCGCGGAACGTGCCCGCGCTCCCCGAGGTCTACGGGACCCTGGGCTCGCCGGCGCTGCAACTGCCCGCTGCCACGCAGCCGGGGCCCGCGCCCGGCGACCTGGAGCTGTTCGAGGACCGCTCCCGGCAGGCACCCGCCGAGGAGGAGGCCCCCGCAGCCGCGGACACCGGCGTGGGGGCCGAACTCGTGCCCGTACGGCCGCGGTCGCGGCACCGGCGCTACAAGCCGCGCAACAAGCGGCTGGCCGGGCTGGCGGCGGCAGGGATGACCGTGCTGTCCGGCGGGCTGCTCGCCGCGAACGCCATGGGCGGCGGCGGAGGCGCCCGTACGGACGAGGCCGTGGCCCGCGCCGACACCCCCGTGCAGCCCCTCCCGTCCGATGAGCCCGACACGGACGGCGGCAGCGCCACCCCGGACGGGGACCGCCCCACGGGCTCGGCGCAGCCGGACGGCGCGGAGCCCGCCGAACCGCGGACCGGGCCGACGAAGGCCGCCCGCGACGCGGACCGGCCCACCCGGAGC
>NZ_JACBXC010001248.1 GCF_013870535.1 Streptomyces phytophilus
CTTCGCCCGCCGCAGCCGCGGCCTGCTCGGCCGCGACGGCCTGGCCGGCGCCCTCCTCCTCACCCCCGCCCAGGGCGTGCACACCCTCGGCATGCGCTTCGCCATCGACGTCGCCTACCTCGACCGCCGGCTGACGGTCCTGGCCGTACGCACCATGCCCCCCGGCCGCCTCGGCCGCCCCCGGCTGCGGGCGCGGCACGTGCTGGAGGCCGAGGCGGGCGCGTTCGCCGGCTGGGGTGTACGGCCCGGGGTGCGCCTGGGCGTCGTGCCCGCCCGGGCGGGGCAGGACTGACCGGGCCGCGGGAGCGTCAGTGGCGCTCGCTACGATCGAAAACGACCGTGATCGCGGCCGGCACGCCGGGCGGCGGCGCGGACGGCGTACGGACGTACAGGGGGCACCACCGTGGGGATATTCGGTCGCAAGCCGCGCCGCGACGCGCGTGACACCGCGCGCGACGCCTCGTTCGAGTTCTTCTCCGAGGACGAGGGCGCGCGCTTCCGCGCCGGGGTCCACGCGGCCTTCGCCGAACAGGGGCTGGAGGTGACGGTCGGCGCGGACTCGGTGACCGACAGCTCGGGCCGGCAGTTCGGCCTGGGCAACCTGGCGGCCGTCTGCCACAACGACGCCCGCGGCCCCCGCGTCTGGCCCGAGCTGACCCGCCGCCACATCGGCATCATGCTGCGGGCCATGGACGGCCCCTCGGTACTGGACACCATGCCGGCGGAGAAGTTCCGCGCCCAGCTCTACCCGCGGCTGCTGCCCGACGAGATGGCCGGCTCGGACGGCTTCGACTACGCGCGCCCGCTCGCCGACGGGCTGCGCGAGGTGCTCGCGCTGGACCTCCCCGAGAGCGTCATGGTCCTCCCCCGCTCCTCGCTGGAGCCCTTCGGCGACGTCGCCGTGCTGCGGGCGCGGGCGCTGGACAACCTGCGCGGGCTGCCCGTCGAGGCGCACGAGACGATCGAGCAGGAGGAGGGCGCCCGCGTCGACGTGGTGATGGGCGAGTCGATGTTCACGGCGAGCCTGGTGCTCACGCTGGACGAGCTGGTGCCCCGGGTCACCGGCCGCGGGCTGAGCACGGACGGCGCGCTCGTGGCGATGCCGTTCCGGCACCAGATCGCGTTCCACGCGATCCGCGACCGGCACGTGATAGCCGGCCTCAACACCCTCGCGCAGTTCGCCGCCGCGGGCTTCGAGGAAGGCGTAGGGCGGATCACGCCGGACGTCTACTGGTGGCGCGCCGGGTCGCTGACGCGGCTCAGCGTGATGGAGGAGGACGGCATCAAGATCATGGTGGACGGGGAGTTCCAGGCCGTGCTGGAGCGGCTCATCGAGGGCTGAGCCCGGGTATCCGGCGGGCGCCCGGGAGTTGCCCGGGGGTGGACCGCCGGCGGCCGGCGGGCCCACTCTCCGCGACGCGCCCCGAGCGCCCCTGGCAAGCGCGCGGGCACCGGCCTACGGTGGGGGGCCGAAGAGCCGGCGGAAGACTGCGCCTGGAGCCGAAGGAAGCAGCCATGGGCGACTGGTGGTCCATCGAGGTGTCCGACGCGCACTCCTCCGCACTGCGGTGGAAGGACGCGTACGAGTACGCACTCGTCGAGTCGGCGATCAGCAACCGCGCGACGACATGGGACTGGCACGTCCACTCCCGCGGCATCGTCTTCGAGATCGCGTTCCGGGAGGAGAGCGACGGGGAGGCGTGGTGCCGGCTGCCGGGCGTACGGGCGGCGCTGGACGCCGTAC
>NZ_JACBXC010001249.1 GCF_013870535.1 Streptomyces phytophilus
GCGTTCATCGGCGGCGCGTCGATGAGCGGCGGCATCGGCACGGTGTTCGCCGCGGTGCTCGCCGGGGCGGTGCTCCCGTGGGGGTTCCGGGCCGTCACGGATCCGGTCGTCGGCGTGGTGTGGTTCAACGCGATGGAGGTGCTGGCATGGGCGGCGGTGTGGCTGGCCGGCTGGGGGCCGAACTCGGCGCTGTCGCTGATCGGCGGCTACCGCTTCCTCGCCCAGGGCATGGCGTACGAGCTGCCGCACATGTTCGCGCTCACCACCGCGGCCCTGGGCGCGGAGTCGCTGCGCGTCGGGGAGGTGGTGGCGGCGCAGCGGGGGCTGTGGTTCGCGGTGTGGATGCCGGCGGCGTTCGCCGTGTATCTGCTGAGCGCGCTGGCGATGGCCTTCTGGGGCCCGTTCGACCACCCCCTCGGGCGGGACGCGGCGGGCGGCGCGGCGGCCGAGTACGCGGGCGTGGACCGGCTGGTGCTGCTGGCCGGGCGGTGGCTGCTGCTGGTGGTCACCGCCGGGTTCAGCGTGCCGCTGTTCCTCGGCGGCGGCTACGGGCCGTGGCTGCCGGGCTGGGCGTGGACGCTGCTGAAGACGGCCGGGGTGCTCGGCCTGCTCGTGGCCGGGCGGCGGCTGCTGCCGACGCTGCGCATGGAGCGCTACATGGAGTTCGCCTGGACGGTGCTCGTACCGCTGACGCTGCTCCAGGCCCTGGTCGTCGCCGTCGTCGTCCTCGCCCGGTGAAGGCCCGACGGGTGCGGGCCCGACCGATGCTGGCCCGGCCGGCGACCGCCCGGCCCCGGGCGGAGGGAGTCCGGCGCGATGCCCGATGACGTGGTGTTCTGGGCCCTCGCCGTCCCGGCCGTCGCGAGCGGGGCCATGGTCTTCCGCTTCGACTCCATGGCGCGGGCGACGTACGCGCTGCTGCTGTCCCTGCTCTGCGTCGGCGGCCTGGTCATCCGGCTCGGCCTGGACTACCTGGGCGTGGTCGTCCTCCTCATGATGACGATCGAGATGGCCCTCATGGCCGTGTTCATGGTGATGTTCATGATGAACCCGGCCGGGCTGACGCCCATGTCGATGCTGCACAACAAGCGGGGCGCGGCGGCGATCTGCGCCGGAGTCTTCGCGCTGCTGGCAACCGGCATCCTGCTCGCCCCCTGGCCGCGGCGGCGGGGGAAGCCGGCCGACGACCCGACGATGGCCCTCGGCGAGTCGCTGATGGGACCGCACATGCTGACGATGATGACGCTGGGCCTCGCCCTGTTCACCACCATCGTCGCCACCGTCGTACTCGCCACCGGCCGCGGCCGCTACGACCGCTTCGGCGACGACCTCGGCGCCCGCCGCCCCGCCGGCCCCGTACGCCCGGGGGCGCGCCGGTGACGCTGGAGCCCGTCCTGCTGGTGGCCGCCGCGCTGTTCTGCGTCGGGCTGTTCGGCGCGCTCTCCCAGCAGTCGATCGTGATGCTGATGATGGGCCTGGAGCTGATGCTCGGCGGAGTCATCCTCGCCGCCGCCGCGGTCTGGCACTTCGTCGCGCCCGCCGCCACCGACGGGCA
This sequence comes from Streptomyces phytophilus, assembly GCF_013870535.1. GTDB lineage: Bacteria > Actinomycetota > Actinomycetes > Streptomycetales > Streptomycetaceae > Streptomyces > Streptomyces phytophilus. Next base: position 1,556 of record NZ_JACBXC010001249.1, read on the forward strand.
GGTGCTCGTCGTGCTGGCCGTCACCGTGATGGCGGTGGAGATGGCCGTCGGCTTCGCCGTGGTCACGGCCCTCTTCCGGACCCGCGAGGTCGACATGACCGACGACGCCGCGGAGTTGAAGGGGTGAGCGCGGCGCTGTGGGCGCTCGTCGCCGTGCCGCTCGCCGCCGGTGCGCTGCTCGCCGCGGGC
>NZ_JACBXC010000125.1 GCF_013870535.1 Streptomyces phytophilus
TGCGTACGACCGTCGCGCACGTCACGATCCACATGCTCCGGTCCGGCACCGTCGTGGAATCGCCCGGCACGGGCGAACCCCCGGCCCACCCCGGCTCCGTACGGGTGGCGATGCTGGTCGTCCTCGACACACTGACGCCGCCGGAGCGGCTGGCGTACGCGCTCCAGGACATGTTCGCGGGATCGTTCGAGGAGGTCGCGGCGCTGGCGGCGCGGACCACCCGGCAACTGGCGGGCAGCGCACGCCGACCGGGCCCGGCGGGCGAGGCAGGCTACGACAGGGGCCCCACGGGCACCCCGCCCGCCGTGAACTTCGCGGCGAGGACGGGCGCGGACATCGCGGCCGCGTTCCTGGCGGCGTCCCGCGGGGGCGACTTCGAGGCGATGCTGACGGCCCTGGACCCGAACCACCCGAACCGCCCGAACCGCCAGGACCGCGGCACCGCACCGCAGCCCCCGCACACCACGGCCACCACCCCCGGCGACACCACCCCCGGCGACACCCCCCGCGGTGACGCCACCCCCCGCCCCGCCCCCGCCCCGCCGCCCGCCGCCCCACCCGGCGCGTACGCGGAACGCCGCGGCGGCGACGCCGTCATCGGCACCACGGAGGTCCGCGGCCCGGAGTCGGTCACCCGCGTCTGCACGGTACGCACCTGGGCCCCGATCCCCGCCCTCATCGACGGCGCCGCGGGCCTGGTCTGGGTCCGCAACGGCCGCCCCCAACTCGCCTTCCGCTTCACGGTCCAGGAGGGTGAGATCACGGCCACGGAACTGGAGACGGACATCGCGGACCTGAGCATCGTCTACTAGACCGGCAGCGACACCGGCAGCGACACCGGCACAACCGCGCCCGCGCCGACGCGGCCGGACGGCCGTATCACCCGCCGATGAAGCTCACCGTTTCCGCCATCCGCGCCCGCCCGGTACGCAGCGGGGGCACGCCTTCCTGCTCGAACCCCACCGAGATGCCGCAGAGCAGCACGGAGTCGTCGTCGGCCCCGACCGTTCGGCCGACGGTCTCGCGGTACATGGTCCACATCACCTGCGGGCAGCTGTGCAGCCCTTCGGCCCGCAGCAGCAGCATCACCGTCTGCAGGTACATCCCCGCGTCCGCCCACTGCCCGGGGCCCATCGCCCGGTCGAGGTAGCAGAACAGAACGACCGGCGCCCCGAACGCCCCCGCGTTCAGTGCGGCGATCTTCCCGGGCCGGTCGGGATCGTCGCGCTCGATCCCCAGCGCCTGGTACCGCTGGGCGGCCGCGGCGGAAATACGCTCCCGATACGGCGGGGCCAACTCGTCCGGGTACATCGGGTACTCGCGCTCGTCACCCGGGTCACCCGCCAGCGCCCTGGCGGTCGCACGCCTCTTCAACTCGGCCAGCGGTCCGCCGGTCACGACGTACAGCCGCCACGGCTGGAGGTTCCCACTGGACGGCGCGCGCGCCGCCCCGGTCAGCACCCGTTCGAGCACCTCCTTGGGCACCGGCTCGCCGCTGAACGCCCGTACGGCCCGGCGGCTGTCCACGGCCTCGTACACGTCCACGCCCTACACGGTACGCGTCCGGTAGCGCGCGAAGATCAGCCCACTGTCGAACGCCCGCTCCTCGACCAACTCCAGGTCGAGCCGCACCCCGTCGGGAAAGAACCGCTTGCCGCCGCCGACCACGCTCGTGGTGACGAACAGGTGGTACTCGTCCACCAGCCCGGCCGCGATCGCCTGCGCCGCGAGGTTCGGCCCGTCGACGGTGAGATCCGCGCCGGCCTCCGCCTTGAGCTTGCGCACCGCCTCCGGGTCGAAGTCCCGCTCGATCCGGGTCTTCGCGCTGGACACCGACTCCAGCGTGGTGGAGTACACGACCTTCTCGGCGGCCTGCCAGTCGCGGGCGTACTGCAGGATGTGCGGCGGCTGGCCGGGCTCGTTGTGCGCGGTCTCCCAGTAGACCATCGTCTCGTACATCCGCCGGCCGTAGAGATACGTACCCACGGGCCGGTAGAGGTCGTTGACGAAGGTATGCACCTCGGGATCCTCGGCCCCGGTGCCGATCCCTCCCTCGGCGGCCTCGGCGTAGCCGTCGAGCGAGGTCATCATCGAGTAGATGAGCTTTGCCATGGTTCTCCTTGAGGGTACGGCGAGAGCCGGTGCGGCTCTCCTGGAGGATGAGACCTCTCCACGCGCCGAAACTCATCGCCGGCCGGCGCGACAGCGTGATCGATGGGCAACCATTCCTGCGCGGCGACGGTCTTGTCGGTGCCGCCCGTGTACCGGGCGGCCAGTCAGCTCCGCCCCGGGATGTTCCTGAGGCGCCGGACCGTGGAGGAATCGCCTTCATGCAGCACCGCACCATCGTGACGGGCCTCGCCGCGGCCCTTGCCCTCTCCGCGTTCACGATTCCCGCGACCGCCCGGGCGGACGAGTCCTACGGCGACATCCAGATCACCGAGGTGGTCGCCAACGGTGGGAAGAACATCGTCCTGGGCACCAGGGACGTGAAGAAGTTCACCATCTCGGTGACTGCCGTGGACGACTCGGGCATCCAGGTCGGAGACACCTTCCCGTCGATGTGGAACGGACTCGTCCCGTGGGAGGGGACCTACCTCTACCACGGTTTCGTGATGCCCGATGACATCGCCGGCAAGTGCGTGGACGAAAGCTTCACCACGACCACGTGCACGTACAAGCTGGAAATGGATCCGCGCGTCGACCCCCAGGACAACACCACGGCCGGAACCTGGAAGGTCAGCGCCCACTCCGAGGCCAACGACGGGGACTACATCGGCAAGGACGCCGCCGCGAAGGCGAAGGTCCTGCGCAACTCCAAGCTGAAGGTCAACGCCTCGCCGGAGCCGGTGAAGAAGAACAAGGCCATCACCGTCACGGGCGCCCTGACCCGCGCCAACTGGAAGACCTTCAAGTACGGGGGCTACACCGACCAGCCGGTGAAGCTCCAGTACCGGAAGAAGGGCACCGGCACCTACAAGACCCTCAAGACCGTCAGGACGGACAGCAGGGGCAACCTCAAGACGACGACGAAGGCCACGGCGGACGGCTACTACCGCTACTCCTTCGCCGGCACGTACACCACCGCGGCGGAGACCTCGACACCGGACTACGTCGACGTAACGTAACCCCGCCCTGAGCCGCGCAAAAAGGCGCAGTCGCGCTCAGCCCTCCGTCGCGCGCGCCATCACGGTGAGGACCGGGGACGCGGCGGAGGGCCGGCTCCGGCCGATGTCCTCGTAGCCCCACGTCTCATAGAGGGCGTGCACCTTCCCGTCGCCGGCCGCCGGGTTCACCATGAGGGTGACGTACGGCTCGTCCCGGGTGGCGAGGAGCGCGTCGTGGACGCGTCGGGCGGTGCCGGTGCCGGTGCCGCGCCACGCGGTGCGTATGCCGATCTCTTTGAGCGCCGCCGCCGGGCGTGCCGTGTACGTGTCCGAGGGCTCCGGACTGGTGCGCTGCCAGTACCGGTCACCGCGTTCGACGGTGTTGCAGTAGGCATAGCCGACGGGCTCCCCGTCCGCGTACGCGAGCACGGCGGTGAACCCGGGTTCGGAGCCGTGCCGGTCCAGCCGCTCGCCGAAGGCGGTGACGGCGTAATTGGGCAGGTGGAGAAGCGGGGCGCGGACGGCGGCGTAGACGTCGAGGAGGTCGCTGCGGACCGTCTCCAGACGGGTGGTGGCCCGAAGTTCGACCGAGGATGCCGCCGTCATGTCCCTTCCTCTCCTCCTGGCTGGCCTCGATCTGTTCCTTGTGGCCAACCCGGTGAATCCCGGTACGGTTCGAAGTGTCCTAGACGAGATCGGAGTTCCGTATGCCCCAGTGGAGCGCGTACACCCCCGGCGAGCGGATCAAGATCCTCAGGGGCCGCGAGGTCACGCAGACCGACCTGGCCGACATGACCGGGCTGGCGTTAATCACTGTCCAGAAGGCGGAGCAGGACATCTGCCTCACCCTGCCGACGCTGCTGAAGATCAGTGCTGCGCTGTCCGTGGACGTTTCCGTCCTCCTCGGCCAGCAGGCCCCACGCCGCGCCATGGAGCAGGGGGATCGCACCATGCTCCGCCAAGTCGCCCAAGCAACGCACGACACCGCCGCCGGGCTGCTGCCGGAAGGTGCAGAGCCGGTTCCGGACGGCGTGCTGACCTCGTCGGCAAAGCTGGCGTGGCAGCACTACTGGAAAGGCGACTACCTCACCCTTGGCGGTGTCCTCGTCCCGCTGCTGACCGACGCGGCGGTGACGTGTGACGCCCAGCCCACCTCGGCCGCGTGGCAGGCTTTGTCCGACGCGTACCAGATCACCGCCTGCATGGCGAACCTCCTCGGCGCCCGGGACCTGGCTTACGCGGCGGTGGGGCACGCCAAGCACGCCGCCGAGCATGCCGGTGACGAACTGCGCGCCGCACGCGTCGACTCCGCCCGCTCCTGGGTGTACCTGAGGGACGGCAGGGTCTCCGACTCGCTCGAACTCGCCCAGGCCGCCAGTGAGGGAATCGAGCCCTCCTATCGCGACGCGTCCCACGAACGGCTGGCGGTCTACGGCAACTTGCTGACCCACTGCGCCGTCACCTGCGCCCGCCTCGATGACACCGACCGGGCCGGTGACTTCCTTTCCCAGGTGCACGCGGTCGGTGCGCGGCTCGGGGACGAGTACGACTTCCACGGTGCCCGGTTCGGGCCCACGACGGCCTCGACACAGGCGGTCGGAGTCAACGTGACGGTGGGCGAGCACGGCAAGGCCCTCCGGTTGAGTGCCGACATTCACGACGGCGATCTCTCCGGTCTGGCGGGCGCAGCACGTAACCGGTACAAGCTCGACGTGGCGCTGGCGCAGGCAGACGCCAAGATGTGGGACACCTCGCTCGACACCCTGGAAAGTGTCCTGACCGACGCCCCGCAATGGGCTCGTCACCAGGCCCTGCCGAACGTCATCCTCGAACGCGTCGGCCGGGCGTCGACGGACCGCCTGCGGCGGCTGTCCAAACTCGTCGGTGCCCCCGCTTTGCCGGCGGGCGGCTTGACGGAAACGGGCACTCAAGCCGCACTCTGAGCGCGAACGCGAAGCGAGGTCTTCCGTCACGGAAGACCTCGCGCGGGGCAAGGGGCCGATTCCACCGCCACGGATGACCTGCGTCGACCCGCATTCGTCCCCTATTCCGCTGCGGAAGGCTCGCGCGTAGACGAGTTGGCGCACTCTTCCCCCTCGGATCTTCTCGGAGAGTGACCAGACCGGCACGCTGTGAGGCATGCCAAGGAGCAGTCAGGAATCAGCCCGCCGCCGTGCGATCGCGCACACGGCGTACAGCCCTGATCGGGTGAGCGTGGTCCTCTACGCCTGCTTGCCCACGGAGTCGGACGCGGAGCCGGTCATGGACGCGCTTGCCGACTACGCGCGTGCCCGGGACTGGAACGTCCTCGACATACTCCACGACATCGATCGCTGCGAAGATCTCGACAACCGCCGGCACTGGCCCACCGCACGGGAACTGCTGGTGACAGGCCGCGCCAGTGGCCTCGTGGCACCGTCGGAGATCCACCTCACCACCGGCTGCCGAGAGTCGTTCCGCCGCTGGCTCTCCTCTGTCGGCGCCTTCTTCGCCTGCCCCGCGGAGCACACACCGGGCGAGCGCCGGGGTGCGGAACTGGGACGGGCGTACAGCGCGATCCTGCCGCGTACCGAGGCTTCGGTGGCCAGGGCGCGCAGGCTCGTCACCACCTCGTTGCGGGCCTGGTCGCTGGAGGCCGGGAACGCGGACGTGTGTCTCGTCATGAGCGAGTTGGTGACCAACGCGGTGCGGCACGCGCGGCTGGAGGTCGTGCACGTGAAGGTGTCCCGGCTCGGGCCCTGTCGCGTCAGGGTCGCGGTCGTGGACCGGTCGCGCTCCATGCCGCGGCTCGTCCGGGCCGGCGTGGGCGACGAGTCGGGGAGAGGGCTGGCCGCGGTGGCCGGGTGCTCCGCCGCGTGGGGTGCCGAAGCCGTGCCGTGGGGCAAGCGGGTGTGGGCGGACGTCGACGTGTACGGCGGGGGCTTGTGAGCGGGCACGTTGGCGAGTTGCTCTACGTGGCCGTACTCGTCGGCGTTCTCGTACTTCTCACCGTGGGGATCGCCTTCGCGGACTGAACCGGACACCGAGGAACTGCAATGGACGAGACCTGGAAGACGATCGAGCGGCTCTGCGACTGGCTGGATGCCGAGAGCCCGGTGCAGGGGAGGACCGAGCGGCTCATGCGGATCCTCAAGATCGGTGAGGAGTACGGGGAGGTCGCCGGGGCGTTGCGCGGCCTCCTCGGTGCGCATCCGGGGAAGGGCAAGACCCACACGATCGACGACCTCTGCGACGAATTGGGCGACGTGATCGTGACGAGCATGGTTGCTCTCGTCTCCGTCGCGGACGACGCCCGCGAAGTTTTCGACACCAGGCTGCGGGAGATCGCCCACCGCTCCCCCGGCTGAACCGGGATGCCGCGAGGGCGAAGAAGAGTGGCACGACACCCCGGGGGAAAGGTGCCGCGCCACTCGGTTCTTGGGGGCACCTCAGGGCGGTGCGGGCCCGGGGGTCGGCAATGCGGCCGGGGGCCGGGCGGTGTGGGTGGCGTGGGGCCCCGGCGGTGGGCTCACGCCACCCACGGTCTGCCCGGTGTCGCCGACGCGGCGGGGTGTCGACCTTGCGGTCGAGCGCGTACGGGAGCGTTCCGGATGCCGCACCGCGTCCCCCCTCGGTCGCGCGTGAAGTTGCCGTCTCCCTCTATGACAGCCGGGAGCCGCCGGATGTGACGGGCCGGTCTTGCCGGGGGTGCGGACTGAGGCTTACCTTCACGCTGTCGCCGCCGCGACGCGCCCCCCGCACACCCCCGCACGGCGCGTCGCTGGACCCCACCGGCCGGAGGCGCTCATGACCGTGACCGTTCCGCGCCCCGCGGAAGCGCCCGTGCTGGTCGGGCGGGCGCGGGAGTTGGGCGCGCTTGTGGATGCCGTCAGGCGGTCGCCCTCGGTGGCGATGGTCGAGGGCGAGGCCGGGATCGGGAAGACGCGGCTGATCCGGGAGGCGCTGCGGGATCCCGCGGTGCGGGGGCGGCGGGTGCTGGTCGGGGGGTGCCGGCCGCTGCGGGAGCCGTTTCCGTACGGGCCCGTGTTCGATCTGCTGCGGCATCTCGCCGGCGGGCTGCCCACGGTGCTGAGCCCGGTGTGCGGGGCTCTGCGGGCGTATCTGCCGGAGTTGGCGGACCGGTTGCCGCCCGCGCCCGAGCTGCTCAGCGATCTGCGCGCGGGGCGGCACCGGCTGTTCCGTGCCGTACGGGCCCTCCTCGACGCCGCGGGCGAGACCGTCATGGTGGTCGAGGATCTGCACTGGACCGACGACGGCACCCGCGACCTGCTGCGCTTCCTCGTCGACGATCCCCCCGACGGGCTGTCCGCCGTGCTCAGTTACCGCCGCGAGGACCTTCCGGGCAGCGGGCTGCCGCTGGGCCGCGCGTACCGGCAGCCGCCCGGCACCACCGCCGTCGTCATCCCCCTGCGCCCCCTGGACGTCCACGGCGTACGCGGCATGTTCACCGCCCTGACCGGGGTGTCCCCCGAGGCCCCCGAGGCCCCCGAGGCCACGCCCGCGTTCGTCGACGAGCTGCACCGCCGCACCGCCGGCATCCCCTTCGTCGTCGAGGAGGTCGTACGCGCCCTCCCCGCCGCCGAGCACGGCGCGTTCGCCCGCATGCCCGTCCCCACCCGCCTCCAGGAGGCCGTCGCCGACCGCATGAGCGTGCTCTCCCCCGCCGCCGCCGACGCCGTACGCGCCGCGTCCGTGCTGCGCGTACCCGCCGGTGAGGCGCTGATCGCCGCCGTCGTACGCGGCTCCCCCGCGCAGCCCGCCGCGCCCGCGGACTCCGCGGCCGTACGCGAGGCGCTGCGCGCCGGGGTGCTGCACGAGTGGGGCGAGGACCGCTACGGCTTCCGCCACGCGCTGGCCCAGCAGGCCGTCTACGCCGGCCTCCTCGGCCCCGACCGGCACCGCCTCCACCGCCAGGCCATGCGCGCCCTCGCCGCCGAGGACCCGCAGCCCCTCATCCAGCTCGCCTACCACGCCCACCACGGCGGCGAGCTGGCCCAGTGGCAGCGCTACGCCGAGGCCGCCGCCGGCTCCGCGCGCGAGGTCGGCGATCTGGCGCTGGCCGTGGGGGTGTTGGAGGAACTGCTGGCCGACGGGCGGCTCGGGCGGCCCGAGTGCGCCCGTATCGCCGTCGACCTCAGCCGCGACGCCGTCGTCGGGCTCACCCACCACCGGGCCACCGCGCTGCTGCACGACATCGTCCGCGACGGCCACATCCCCGACGGCGTACGCGGCGAGATCCGGCTCAACCTCGGCCTCCTCCTCTACAACCAGGCCGGCCGCTACGAGGAGGGCCGCACCCACACCGAGGTCGCCGTGGCGGAGCTGCACGGCCGGCCCGCGCTCGCCGCCCGCGGCATGGCGGCGCTCGCCATGCCCAGTTGGGGCGACCACCCGCGGCAGGTCTACGAGCGGTGGATCGACCGGGCGGAGGCGCTGGTGGCGCACGAGTCCGACCCCGCGGTCCGCACCGCCGTACGCGGCAACCACCTGGCGTTGCGCATGAGCCTCGGCGACCCGGCGGTGTGGGAGGAGGCCGAACGCCTCATCGGCCGCTCGGGGCCCGGCACCCACCGGCGCCAGGTCGCCCGCGCCTGCGGCAACTTCGCCGACGCCGCCACCTGCCTCGGCCACTACCAGGCGGCGCACCGCTACCGCGGCGAGGGGCGGCGGCTGGCGGCGGAGTGCGGGGCGGCGTTCCTTGAGGGCATCGTGGAGGGCACGGCGCTGCGTCTGGAGTGGTACGCGGGCCGCTGGCGGGGGCTCGCGGAACGGTGCCGGCGCACCCTCGACGCCGTACACGGCGTCTCCAGCATCGCCGCGGACGCGCACCTGGTGCTGGGGCTGCTGGCGTCGGCGGTGGGCGAGTGGGACGAGGCGGCGGCGGAGCTGGCCGCGGCCGGGCTCGCCGACCCGCGCAACGCGCCCG
>NZ_JACBXC010001250.1 GCF_013870535.1 Streptomyces phytophilus
GGACGCCGCCGTCGCTGGCCAAGGAGTAGCTCCGGCGACGCGGACGGGACGACGGGAGACGCGGACGGGGACGACGGGAACGGACGAGGGAACGGACGACGAGGACGAGGTGGAGGACGAGGTGGAGACCCCCGCGCCGGAGGTACACGGCAGCCCGGACGCCCTGACGGCCGGCACGTACGAGGTGCTGCGAGACCGGCTGCGCACCGACGCCGAGGAACTGGCCCGCCGGGCGGAGACGCTCAACGCCCGCCGCGTAGCGGAGTTCGGCGGCTCCGGAGCGCGGCTCGCGGGCACCGGGCACATCCGGACCGAGCAGGACTGCGTGCCCCGCGCCATCGTGCACATCGGCGGCATGCTGCTGTTCGGCTCCCACGTCCCCCTCGGCCGCGGAACCGGGACCGGCGTCGGCGACGTGTTCTCGCTGCAGCACTTCGAGTTCACCGAGTTCACCGAGTTCACCGAGTCCGACGAGTCCGACGGGCAGGACGCGGGCGGGGGCGGCGCGGCGGTACGGTTCCGCGCCGCGCCCCAGGACTCCGTGCCCGGTCTGCTCGACGACCCCGCCTTCCGCCGGGACTTCGCCGAGCTGTACCGCTACTACCGCGAGACCCGGCTCCTCCAGCTGCGCCTGGCCCGCTCCCACCTCCTCGCCGTCTTCCAGACCGGGAACGCGCTCACCGACATCCGCGTGCTGCGCTGGCGCGTCGCCCCCGACGGCTCCGTCGCCTACGTCGACGACCGCGGCGAGCGCGACCACGCCTTCCGGCCCGCCCACGACGTCGAGTGGACGGCCGCCACCCGCGCGGACCATGTGCAGGGCCGCCACCCGCACGTCTCCGTCCGCGGCCTGGTCTTCGTCGCGTGCGCCGGCGGCGCCCTCACCCTCAAGGCCGAGGACAGCACCGACACCGGTGCCGGCATCTACAGCGAGCCCGTGGACGAACCGCTGCAGTCGCTGGCGGACGCCGAGATCGACTACGCCGTCGTGGGCCCGCTGGTCCTGCTGCGGATCCTCCCGTACAACGAGAAGACCCGCCGCCACCTCGTCTACAACACCCGCACCGCGGAGGTCGTCCGGCTCGACGGCCTCGGCACGGCGTGCCGCCGGCTGCCCGAGGAGCAGGGCGTCATCTTCCCCGGCGGCTACTACCTCGCCGACGTCCCCGCGGGCAGCGCCGCGCGGACCTTCGACACCGAGACGAAGGACCTCGAATACGAGGGCCTCGTCCGCTCCCCGAACGGCGAGGACGTCCTCTACGTCTTCCACGCCCGCGCCGAGGGCCGCACCCTGCTGCTGCCGTACAACGTCATCCGCAAGGAGGTCGCCGCCCGCTGGCAGACGCACGGCTGGTCGCTCCGCGACGACGGCACGATGGTCGTCTTCAGGACGGCGGCCGGCGGCGAACCGACCCGTGTGCACCCCGTGCAGGTCTGGCGCACCCCGTACGTCTCGGACGCCTACGCCGCCGCCCGGCCCGCCGGCACCGGGCCCCTCGCCCGTATCGGCAACGCCGAACTCGTACGGGGAGTCTCCGACTGCCTGTCGGTTGCCCGGATGGCCGACGGGATGGCGCCGAACGGCACCGTCTTCGAGGCCATCGTCGCCGCCGCCACCCGCGTCGCCGACCGCCACCACTGGCTGGGCGAGACGGCTTCCGGCGATCTCGCCGAGCCACTGGCGGCCGTCCGCACCACCGCCGCGCAGGTCATCGACGAGTTCGAGCGCGTCGAGGAGCTGCG
>NZ_JACBXC010001251.1 GCF_013870535.1 Streptomyces phytophilus
GCCGCAGGCGCCCACCCGCCGGGGGCGTACGCCCTCCGGCCCGGCCGCCTACTGCCGCACGGCGATGCGCGCCGGCGACGGCGGCGCCAGCGGGGCTTCGGGCGAGCTGGCGTTCTGCAGGTACGTGACCAGGGCAGCGGTGTCCGTCACGTCGCCGCCCTGCCGGCCCGTACCGTCCTTGAACGCGGTGAACCCGTCACCGCCCTCCGCGAGGAACTCGCTGACGGTGACCCGGTACTCCCGGTCCGCCGCCACCGGTTCGCCCGCCACCCGTACGCTCGCCGCGTCGAGCCGCGTCCCGCCTTCGCGGCGCAGATCCACCGCGTACGACAGCTCCGCCGACGGCTGGAGGAACCGGGCGCTGTTCTCGTTCGCGCCGGAGAAGCCGTTCCGCAGCGCGCCGACCAGCTGCTCGCCCGTGAGCGTCATCGTCACGAGCCCGGTCTCGAACGGCGCGACGCGGAACGACTCCGCGTACGTCACCACCCCGTCGCCCTCGTCGCCCGACGACGCGTACGTGAGGTCCCCGCGGATCCCGCCCGGCTGGACGAAGCCGATCTCCGCGCCGCTGCCGCGGGTGGCCTCGGCCAGCCCGTCGGCGATCACGCCGCCGAGCGGGCGCTCCGGCGCGGACGAGCCGCGTCCCGGCAGGTCGGCGGTGATGTAGCCGACGGGCTTGTTCTCCAGCTCGGCGGAGCGCTCCCGCCAGGTGTCGATCAGCTTGGCCATCGCCGGGTCCTGCGGGGCGGAGGTGGGCACGGGGTGGTTGGCCGCCCGGACCGTGCCGCGGAGCACGTCGCCGGTGCGGGGGTCGAGGGCGAAGCGCACGTCGGTGTACGTACGGCCGAAGGACGCCGCCTGCGTGACCGTGCGCGGGGCGCCGGCGGGGTCGGTGACGGTGCACACGTACGGCTCGTGCGAGTGGCCGCTGAGGACCATGTCGACGTCCGGCGTGAACGACTCGGCGAGCGAGCGGATCGGCTGCCCCAGCTTCGCGGCCGGGCCGCCCTCGTCGCAGTCCTCGTTGTACGGGATGCTCCCGCCGTGGTTGCCGCCCTCGTGGAGGACCACGGTCTGCGCGGTCACGCCCATGGCGGTCAGCTCGCGCGAGTAGCGGTCGACGGCCTCGACCTCGTCGTGGAACTCCACGTCCCGGATCTGCGCGGCGGAGATCGCGTCGGGCGCGTTCTTCGTGATCAGCCCGATGAAGCCGATGCGCTCGCCGCCGGGCAGGGTCTTGACCCAGTACGGCGGCAGCAGCGGCTCGGCGCTGCCCTTGCGGGTGACGTTGGCGGCGAGGTACGGGAAGTCCGCGCCGTCGTACGGCTCTTCCGGCGCGGCGCAGCCGTCGGAGGGGTGGCAGCCGCCGCGGTCGATGCGCAGCAGCTCCTCGGGGCCCTCGTCGAACTCGTGGTTGCCGACGGACGCGACGTCCAGGCCGAGTTCCTCCAGGGCGTCGACGGTGGGCTCGTCGTGGAAGTTCGCGGAGAGCAGCGGGCTGCCGCCGATGAGGTCGCCGGCGCCGACGGTGAGGGTGTGGGGCTGCCCCTCGCGGGCGTCCTTGAGCAGCGCCGCGAGCCCGGCGACGCCGCCGGCCTGGGTGCGCACCACGTCGCCGGAGTCGGTGATCCGGGAGACGGAGCCGGCGGGGCCGTCGACGGGGTCGAGGTTGCCGTGCAGGTCGTTGAGGGCGAGGAGTTGGACGGGCACGGGGCCGGGCTGGGCGGCGGCCGGCCCGGT
>NZ_JACBXC010001252.1 GCF_013870535.1 Streptomyces phytophilus
GCCGGGCCGTTGCCACCGGCAGCCGCGCCGTCGTGGCCCAAGCCCGCATCGGCGCGGGTAGAAGAGGTGCCGCGAGGGCGGGAAGGAGAGGATTCGGGAAGAGCGCGGGCCAGGGCGGGCATGGCGGCCACCACCTTTTCGTGACGAGTCGATCGCGTTCCGTGACGCCCTCGACTCTGCCCGATCCCCGCCCGCCCCGCTCCAGCCTGTGGATAACTCGCCAGTTGTGGATAACCCGGAGGCCCGAGGCGCCCGGGTGCCGGGGCGGGCGACCGCCCCTACGGCAGCTCGATCCCCGGGTCCATCCCCGCCAGCGCCCCCGTGCACAGGCAGTCCCGGTCCGCCGTCGCCGGCAGCCGCCCCACGGCGTCGAACAGCACGTCCCGCAGCCGCCCCACGTTCGCCGCGAAGACCTCCAGGACCTCTTCGTGCGAGACGCCCTCGCCCGTCTCGGCGCCCGCGTCGAGGTCCGTCACCAGCGTCATCGAGGTGTAGCAGAGCTCCAGTTCACGGGCCAGCACCGCTTCCGGGTGCCCGGTCATCCCGACCACGGCCCACCCCTGCGCCCGGTGCCACACCGACTCGGCCCGCGTGGAGAACCTGGGTCCTTCGATGACGACGAGCGTCCCCCCGTCGACCGCTTCCCAGCCGCCCTCGTGCGCCGCCTTCAGCGCGGCCCGGCGCCCCGTCGGGCAGTACGGGTCGGCGAGGCTCACGTGCACCACGTTCGGCGTCGCGCCGTCGGGCAGTTGCTCGCCGTCGTAGTACGTCTGCATGCGCGACTTCGTACGGTCCACCATCTGGTCCGGTACGAGCAGCGTGCCCGGCCCGTACTCCGGCCGCAGCCCGCCCACGGCACAGGGCCCCAGGACCTGCCGTACGCCCAGGGAGCGCAACGCCCACAGGTTGGCGCGGTAGTTGATGCGGTGCGGCGGCAGGTGGTGCTTGCGGCCGTGGCGGGGGAGGAACGCGACGCGCCGCCCCGCGATCTCGCCGAGGAACAGCGAGTCGCTCGGCGGTCCGTACGGGGTCTCGACGGCGATCTCCGTGACGTCGTCGAGGAACGAGTAGAACCCGGAGCCCCCGATGACGCCGATCTCTGCCTGCTCTGCCACTGCCTCAGCCATGCCGCAACGATAACCGCGCGGTCGGCCCGGCGGTGTTCAGGCCGCGGACGTCCCGCTTGACGACTTCGACGACTTCGACGACTTGGCCGACTTCGACGACGAGGAGGACGAAGAAGAGGAAGAGGACGAAGAAGATGAGGACGTCGAGGAAGACGACGAATCCGAGGAAGAGGAGGAGGAAGAAGACGAAGTCGACGACTCCGAGCCCTTCTTCTCGCCCGACCCCGACCCGGAGGAGCCCGACCCGCCGGCACCTGCTCCGCTGCGGCTGTCCGTCCGGTAGAACCCGGAGCCCTTGAAGACGACGCCGACCGCGGAGAACACCTTGCGCAGCCGCCCCTGGCAGGCGGGGCACACCGTCAGCGGCTCGTCGGTGAACTTCTGCACCGCTTCGAGGCCCTCGCCGCACTCGGTGCACTGGTACTGGTAGGTCGGCACGTGCTTCCTCCTGGCACTCTCAACTGTTGAGTGCTAACGACGCTTCATCATGCAGCATTCCCGCCCGTCAGTCCACCGGCGCGGGAACAGGGCGCCCGCCACCACGTACCGTGATCGATTCGTGGCTGTCCGCGGGCCGCAGTCGCCGCCGGAGCGCCAGCAGCGTGGTGCAC
>NZ_JACBXC010001253.1 GCF_013870535.1 Streptomyces phytophilus
CCGCGCCGCGGCCAACGCCCCGCTCAGCCCTTCTCCGTCACGCCCGCCGCGTCGAACGTCGCCACCTCGTGCATCGCCCGCGCCGCGCTCTGCACCAGCGGCAGCGCCAGCAGCGCGCCGGTGCCCTCACCGAGGCGCAGGTCCAGGTCGATCAGCGGGCGCAGCCCCAGCTTCGTCAGCGCCGCCGTGTGCCCGGGCTCCGGGCTGCGGTGGCCCGCGATGCACGCCGCCAGCGCCTCCGGCGCCACCGCGCGGGCGACCAGCGCCGCCGCGCCCGCGCTCACGCCGTCCAGGACGACGGGCGTGCGCAGCGAGGAGCCGGCGAGGATGTAGCCGACGAGCGCGGCGTGCTCCAGGCCGCCGACCGCGGCCAGCACGCCGATGGGGTCGGACGGGTCGGGGCGGTTGACCTCGATGGCGCGGCGGACGGCCTCGACCTTGCGGGCGTACGTCTCGTCGTCGACGCCGGTGCCGCGGCCGGTGACCTCGGCGGCCTCGGTGTCGGTGAAGACGGCGACGAGCGCGGCGGACGCGGTGGTGTTCGCGATGCCCATCTCGCCGGTCAGCAGCGCCTTGTTGCCGGCCGCGACGAGGTCCCGGGCGGTCTCGATGCCGACCTCGACGGCCCGCAGCGCCTCCTCGCGGGTCATCGCGGGGCCCGCGGTCATGTCCGCGGTGCCCTTGCGCACCTTCCGCGGCACGAGGCCGGCGGTGGCGGGCAGTTCCGCGGCCACCCCGGCGTCCACGACGCAGACCTCGGCGCCGACCTGGGCGGCGAAGGCGTTGCAGACGGCGCCGCCGCCGAGGAAGTTGGCGACCATCTGGCCGGTGACCTCCTGCGGCCAGGGCGTGACGCCCTGCGCGTGTACCCCGTGGTCGCCGGCGAAGACCGCGACGGCCGCGGGCTCCGGCACCGGCGGCGGGCACTTCCTGGACAGGCCGCAGAGCTGCGCCGAGATGATCTCCAGCATGCCGAGCGAACCGGCCGGCTTCGTCATCCGCTTCTGCCGCTCCCACGCCTCGCCGAGCGCCTTCGCGTCCAGCGGGCGGATGCCCTCCAGGGTCTCGGCGAGCAGGTCGTGCGGGTCCTCGCCGGGCAGCGCGCGGCGGCCGTAGCTCTCCTCGTGGACGACCCAGGACAGCGGGCGGCGCTTGGACCAGCCGGCCTGCACCAGCTCCGGCTCGTCGGGGAACTCGTCGACGTAGCCGACGCAGAGGTACGCCACGACGTCCAGGTGCTCCGGCAGGTCCAGCTCGCGGACGAGTTCGCGCTCGTCGAAGAAGCTGACCCAGCCGACGCCGAGGCCCTCGGCGCGGGCGGCGAGCCAGAGGTTCTCGACGGCGAGCGCGGAGGAGTACGGGGCCATCTGCGGCTGGGTGTGCCGGCCGAGGGTGTGCCGGCCGCCGCGGGTGGGGTCGGCGGTGACGACGATGTTCACCGGGGTGTCCCGGATGGCCTCGACCTTCAGCTCCTTGAACTGCTTCGCGCGGCCCTTGGGCAGGCTCTTCGCGTACGCCTCGCGCTGGCGGCGGGCCAGCTCGTGCATCCGGTGGCGGGTCTCCTCGGAGCGGATGACGACGAAGTCCCACGGCTGGGAGTGGCCGACGCTGGGGGCGGTGTGGGCGGCCTCCAGGACGCGCAGCAGCACCTCGTGCGGGACGGGGTCGGAGCGGAAGCCGTTGCGGATGTCGCGGCGTTCGCGCATGACGCGGTGGACGGCCGCGCGCTCGGCGTCGG
>NZ_JACBXC010001254.1 GCF_013870535.1 Streptomyces phytophilus
CCAGCGCGAAGCCGCCGCCCAGGCGGCGGGCGATCAGCACGTACAGCAGCACCGCGGGCGCCGAGTAGATGATCGAGAAGGCCGCCAGCTCCCCGTAGACCACAGAACCCATGTTGCCGAAGAGCTCGAAGATCGAGACGGAGGCCGGCATCTGGTCCGGGCTGAGCAGGAGCATGAACGGGACGAAGAAGTTCCCCCACATCATGATGAACGAGAAGACGGTCACCACCGTGACCCCCGGGCCCATCAGCGGCAGGATGACCCGCACCAGCGCCTGCATCGACGACGCGCCGTCCGTCCAGGCCGCCTCCTCCAGCACCTTCGGCACGCCGTCCATGAAGTTCTTCATCAGCCAGATCGCGAACGGCAGTTGCGAGCTGGCCAGGAAGAACGCCGTGCCGGACATCGTGTCGATGAGGTTGATCTGCACGAACAGCCCGTAGACCGGCACCATGATGGCGGTGATCGGCAGGCTGGTGGTGAAGAGGATCGTCAGCATGAACGGGCGGTTCAGCCGCGAGCGGTAGCGCGACAGCGGGTACGCCGCCAGCGCCGCCGCGACGACCGTGATGGCCGTCGCCGAGCCGCACAGGATCAGGCTGTTGAGCAGCGGGCGGAAGCTGATGTCGGTGGTCATCACCGCGTCGAAGTTGTCCCAGGTGACGTCCGTCGGCGGCCGGGCGGTCAGGCCCGAGTCCGCGTCGACGGACGCGAAGAGCAGCCAGGCCAGCGGCAGGACGAACGCCAGCGCGGCCACCAGCAGGGCCAGGTTGGCGGCCACCCGCCGGCCGTGCCTGCGCGCCCCGAGCGTGCCGGCCAGGCCGCGCCGGCGGGGCGGCGGGGAGCCCGGCGGCGGGTTGTCGCGGGTGAGCGTGGACGTGGGCATCGGCTCATACCTCCGTACGCAGCATCCGCATGTACACCAGCGAGAACAGGGCGCCCACCAGCAGCAGGAGCAGGGCCACCGCCGTGCCGTAGCCGAGCAGGTTGTTCTTGAACGCCTGCTCGTACATGAACAGCGGCAGCGTCTGGCTGCGGTCGCCCGGCCCGCCGCGGGTCATCGCCCAGATCAGCCCGAAGACCGAGAGGGTCTGCAGGGTGTTGAGCATCAGGTTGGTGGCGATCGAGCGCCGGATCATCGGCAGGGTGACGTGCCACAGCTTCCGCCAGCCGCCCGCGCCGTCCACCTCCGCCGCCTCGGTGATCTCCTTCGGGATCTCGGAGAGCGCGGCGGAGTAGACGAGCATCGAGAACGCCGTGCCGCGCCAGATGTTGGCGAACGACACGGCCAGGATCGGCAGCGTGTACAGCCAGTTCTGGCTGGGCAGGTGGAGCCAGTCGAGTACGGAGTTGAGGGTGCCCTCGCGGCGGAAGAAGGCGTAGAGCAGGAAGCCGGCGACGACCTCGGGCACCACCCAGGCGGTGATGACGATGGCGCCGGTGACGGTGCGCACCGTCTTCGAGGCCCGCTGCATCAGGGACGCGAGGGCGAGCCCGAGCGTGTTCTGGCCGACGATCGACGACAGGAGCGTGAACACCAGCGTCAGCCAGACGGCGTTGATGAAGCCCTCGTCGCCGAAGGCCGTACGGAAGTTCTCCAGGCCGACGAACGACGACTCTGCCTGGCCCGACAGCTGCAGGTCGGTGAAGGCGATCCACACGCAGTACGCGATGGGGCCGGCCAGGAACAGCAGCATCAGGACGACGGAGGGACCCACGGGCAGCGCGCGCAG
>NZ_JACBXC010001255.1 GCF_013870535.1 Streptomyces phytophilus
CGCGTTCGCCGACGAGGTGACGGCGGTGGCCAAGGGTCTCGTCGCCGCCGGGCTCGAACCCGGCGGGCGGGTCGCGATCATGTCCCGTACGCGCTACGAGTGGTGCGTCCTGGACTTCGCCGTCTGGGCGGCCGGCGGCCAGTCCGTCCCCGTGTACGCGACCTCCTCGGCCGACCAGGTCGGGTGGATCCTGCGCGACTCCGGCACCCGCTTCGTCGTCGCGGAGACCGCCGCCAACGAGGAGACCGTGCGCACCGCCTCCGGCCAGGCGCGCGTCTGGCAGCTCGACGCCGGCTGCGTCGACGAACTGAAGGCCCTCGGCCGGGACGTACCCGACCACGAGATCGCCAAGCGCCGCGCCGCCCTCACCCCCGACACCATCGCCACTCTCTGCTACACCTCCGGCACCACCGGCCGCCCCAAGGGATGCGTCCTCACCCACGGCAACCTGCACGCCGAGGCCGCCAACAGCGTCGAGCTGCTGCACCCCATCTTCACGGAGGTCACCGGCCGGACCGCCTCGACGCTCCTCTTCCTGCCGCTCGCCCACATCTTCGGCCGGGCCATCCAGATCGCCTGCCTGTCCGCGCGCATCGAGATCGGCCACTGGCCGTCGATCAAACCCGACGAGCTGCGGCCGGAGTTCAAGGTCTTCAGGCCGACGTTCCTCGTCGGCGTCCCGTACCTCTTCGAGAAGATCCACCACACGGGCCGGGAGATGGCCGAGAAGCTCGGCCGCGGCTCGTCCTTCGACCGCGCCGACCGCATCGCGGTGCGCTTCGGCGAGGCCCACCTGCACCGGTTCCTCGGCACCGGCAAGGGCCCCGGGCTCCGGCTGTCCCTGGCGTGGGGCCTGTACGACCTGCTGGTCTACCGGCGCATCCGCAAGGAGCTGGGCGGCCGGCTCAACTACGCCATCAGCGGCGCCTCCCCGCTCGACCGCAACCTCAACCTCTTCTTCTACGCCGCGGGCATCGTCATCTACGAGGGCTACGGCCTCACCGAGACCACCGCCGCCGCCACCATCACCCCGCCGCTGCGCCCCCGCCCCGGCACGGTGGGCCGGCCGCTGCCGGGCACGGCGATCCGCATCGCGGCCGACGGGGAGGTGCTGATCAAGGGCGGCATCGTCTTCGGCGAGTACTGGCGGAACCCGGAGGCGACCGAAGAGGTGCTGGCGGACGACTGGTTCGCGACCGGCGACCTGGGGGCGCTGGACGAAGACGGCTATCTGACCATCACCGGGCGGAAGAAGGACCTCCTCATCACCACGGGCGGCAAGAACGTCTCACCCGCGGTACTGGAGGACCGGCTGCGCAGCCGGCCGCCGGTGGGGCAGGTGCTGGTCGTGGGCGACAAGCGGTCGTACGTGGCGGCGCTGGTGACGCTGGAGCGGGAGGCGGTGGCGCACTGGCTGGCGGTACGGAAGCGGCCGCGGGACACCCCGCTCGCGGAGCTCCGGGACGACCCGGAGCTGCGGGCGGACGTGCAGCGGGCGGTGGACTACGCGAACGAGGCGGTGTCGCGGGCGGAGTCGATCCGCAGGTTCGTGATCGTGGGCGGGGAGTTCACGGAGGAGAACGGGATGCTGACGCCGTCACTGAAGGTGAAGCGGCACGCGGTGGAGGCGGCGTACGCGAAGGAGATCGAGGGCCTGTACGAGAACTGAGCGCGGGCCGGGGGCCGCGGGGCGCCACGTACGTGGGGTCGGCGCGGGTCATGGGGTCGGCG
>NZ_JACBXC010001256.1 GCF_013870535.1 Streptomyces phytophilus
CCCGGCGCGACCGCCGCGGACTGCGCCAAGGCCGTCGAGTCCGGCGACCCGGTCGCCGAGGCCGTCTGGCAGGACGCCGTCGACGCCCTGGCCGGCGGCCTGATCACCGGCATCACCCTGCTCGACCCCCGCCGCATCGTCGTCGGCGGCGGCCTCGCCGAGGCCGGGGACACCCTGTTCGTACCGCTTACCCGCGCCGTCCGGGCGCGCATCACGTTCCAGACAACCCCCCAGATCGTCCCGGCGGAGCTCGGAGACGCCGCCGCCTGCCTGGGCGCCGGGCAGCTCGCCTGGGACCTACTCGCCACGGAGGTAACCGCCTGATGCGGGATTCGATGCGGGAGGGCGGCACGGTGCTCACGGGCGCCCGTGTGGTCCAGCCGACCGGCACCGTAGAGGACGCCAGGCTCACCGTCGCGGACGGCCGGATCGCCTCGGTGGCACCGGCAGACGCGGCTCCGCAGGCCCCCGGGGAACCGCGGGACGACGGCGGGCCCGCGGCGGTCGACCTCTCCGGGCACTGGATCGTCCCCGGCTTCGTCGACATCCACGTGCACGGCGCCGGCGGCGCCTCCTTCTCCGGCGGCACCCACGAGCAGGCCCGCACCGTCATCGACACCCACCGCGCCCACGGCACCACCACCATGCTCGCCTCCACCGTCACCGGCGACCTGGACGACCTCGCCCGGCAGGCCGGCGTCCTCGCCGAGCTGGCCGAGGACGGCGAGCTGGCCGGCATCCACTTCGAGGGCCCGTTCATCTCCCCGCACCGCTGCGGCGCGCACCAGCCCGCGCTGCTGCGCGACCCCGCGCCCGCCGACGTGCGCAAGCTCGTCGAGGCCGGCCGCGGGCAGACGCGGATGCTCACGCTGGCACCGGAGCTGCCGGGCGGACTCGACTCGGTACGCCTCCTCGCCGACAGCGGCGTCATCGCCGCCGTGGGCCACACCGACTCCTCGTACGACGCCGTGCAGGAAGCCGTCGCGGCCGGCGCCACCGTCGCCACCCACCTGTTCAACGCCATGCCCGCGCTCGGCCACCGCTCGCCGGGCCCGGTCGCCGCGCTGCTGGAGGACGAGCGGGTGACCGTCGAGCTGATCAACGACGGCGTGCATCTGCACCCGGCGGTGCTGCAGTTGGCGTTCACGCGCGCCGGGAGCGGCCGGGTCGCGTTCATCACGGACGCGATGGGCGCCGCCGGCATGGGCGACGGCCGCTACCCGCTCGGCCCGATGGAGGTCGACGTGCAGGACGGCGTGGCCCGGCTGGTCGACGGCGGGTCGATCGCGGGCTCCACGCTGACGCTGGACACCGCGTTCCGCCGGGCGGTCACCGTCGACCGCCTGCCGGTCGGGGACGCCGTGGAGGCGCTGTCCGCGACGCCGGCGAAGGTGCTGGGCGCGTACGACCGGATCGGCTCGCTGGAGCCCGGAAAGGACGCGGACCTCGTCGTGCTCGACGCGCGGTTCGCTCTCGTCGGGATCATGCGCAAGGGTGCGTGGATCGTCGAACCCGGTAGCTGAAAGCGCGCCGTCGGCGGCGCGCGCTGTCGACGGCACCGGGGCACCATGGCAGGATCTTTCGCGCATATGTTCCTCACCGTCACACTCAACCTCGCACTCGACGTCACGTACCGGGTGCCGCGGCTGCGTGCCCACGAGTCGCACCGGGTCACCGACGTCACCGAGCGGCCCGGCGGCAAGGGCCTGAACGTGGCCCGGGTGCTCGC
>NZ_JACBXC010001257.1 GCF_013870535.1 Streptomyces phytophilus
GGCATCACCACCACCGCGGCCAGCGGGACCAGGAACAGCAGCACGACCGGCACGCCGAAGCCGAGCGCGAGCATCTTGCGCCGGCGCAGCAGCGCCAGCCGCCCGCGCACGTCGATCCCGCGGCGCTGCAAGGCGAACGACGTCAGCTCGACCGTGAGGAAGAAGCCGGCGACGGCGAAGCCGAGCGCGGGCACGACCGTCTGCCCGAAGAACGGGACGAAGCCGAGGAAGAACAGCGGCACGGTGAGCATCAGCGCCCGCGACAGCACATGGACACTCTCCTTCAACGACCGCCACAGCCCCGGCAGCAGCGGCTCGTCCGGGCTGGGCGGGCAGTGCCCCGCGTCCTCTTCGACGCGCCCGGACAGCGCCTCGTAGAAGGGGTCTCCGATCAGCAGCGCGACGGCCGTGAACGTGAGCAGCGCGAGGCCGATGCCGCCGAGCAGCAGCAGCGCCATGAACAGCCCGCGCAGCAGCCCGGGCCAGGGCGAGTCCCAGTCGTCGGCGAAGGGCGTGGCCCACACGGCGATGTCGTCGGCCCAGTAGGCGAGGGCGGCGAGCGCGGCGGCGTAGAGCACGAGCGCGATGAGCGCGGGCACGAGGCCGAGGGCCCACGACCGCCCGTGCCCCGCGACCCAGCGCAGCCCCTTGCCGAGGTAGCCGAATCCGGTGGTGAAGTCACGCATGCCCGCAACCCTAGAGGGTCGCGGGCATGCGCGGTCGCGGGCGGGCGCCGGGGTCAGCGCTCGGTGAACTCCGGGACCCAGCGGCCGGCGTCGGCGCCGTCGCCGACGCGGTTGCCGGACAGCGGGATCACCTCGTCGTCGTCGAAGCCGATGAGCACGAGGCGGTTCTTGTACTCGTTCTCCTGGCAGACCCCCGGGTCGCAGCCCCAGGCGATCAGCCGCTCGTCGTCGGCCCAGGCGAGGAGCTGCTGCCCGGGCACCTTCGCGACGCGCTCGCCGGTACGGGCGTCGAGCACCTCGGAGGCGATCCCGCCGCCCTCGCCGGTGAACTCGCCGCCGACCAGCCGGCCGTCGGGCGACAGGCCGGCCTCGGCGTACGAGACGTGCTTCTCCTCCGCCGGCCGCTCGGCCTTCGCGCCGTCCAGGTCGTAGTAGAGGCGCCCGGGCTCGTACGGCCAGTGCTCCCAGAGCAGTTCGCCGTCGCTGCTCCAGTTCAGGTCCTCGCGGCCGTTCATGCCGGGCTCCGGGTTCTCGGGGTCCTCGGCGTACGGCAGTTCGGTGTACGCGGCGTCGCCGGAGTCCGCGTCGGCGGTGTAGAAGCCGGTGCGGCTGCGCTTGGCGCCCGGCACCTTGTCGTCGTTCAACCAGTACGAGGCGTCCTTGAAGCGGCGGTCGGGGTTGTGGGAGTACGCGGTGGCCACGAGCCGTTCGCCGTCCGGCGAGAACTCCACCGAGCCCGCGCCCTCGCCGTCGAGCGGGATCCACCGCTCCACCTCGCCGGTGGCCAGGTCCAGCAGACCGATGCGCTCGGCGGGCAGGTCGTCTTCGAGGACGGCCGCGGTGCGCATCCCGGGGGCGACGTCGATCCAGGCCCAGTCGGTCTCCTCGTACCGCCCGGTGTCCGGGTCGTACAGGCGCCACTTGCGGCCCGCGAGGGCGTCGCCGCCGGGCAGTTCCTCGGTCTCGTTGGTGTACCAGGTGGCCAGGGCCACGTCGCCGGCGGCGATCAGCCCCTGCGGCGGCGACTCCCCCGGCCGCCCGA
>NZ_JACBXC010001258.1 GCF_013870535.1 Streptomyces phytophilus
CGGCTGGGTCTTCGGCAACGAGGCGTGGGGGCTGCCCGCGGAGACCAGGGCGCTCGCCGACGCCGTCGTGCGCGTGCCGATCCACGGCCGCGCCGAGAGCCTGAACCTCGCCACCGCCGCCGCCGTGTGCCTCTACGCCTCGGCCCGGGCGCACCGCCCGATCGGCGGGTGCCGTCCCGTCGGCTCCGCCCGGTAAGGTGACCGCTCTAGGTCCGCGAGTCGACCGTACGGGCAGGCCAACGCCCGGACCGCGGGAGGGGGTTCATGGGGTGGAGAGTGCAGATGACGGGCCCGAGGCCAAGGACCTCGGCTGTGCGCCCGACGATCTGCCGGACGGACTCGTCGTGGCCGACGAGCGCGGCGTCGTGGTGCGCTTCAACGCCGCCGCCGCGCGGATCACCGCCCTGGAGCCGGCCGCCGTCCTCGGCCGCCCGCTCACCGAGGCGCTGCCCCTGGAGGACCTGAAGGGCCGCCGCTGGTGGCGGCTGACGGACCCGTACGGGGGCCTGGCCATCCGCACCGGCCACCCCGAGCGCAACCTGCTGCTGCCCGGCAACCGCGAGGTGCTGGTCGCCGCCCGCTACGTACGCGACGGGCGCACGGGCCCGGTCCGCAAGCTCGTCCTGACCCTGCGCGGCACGGAGGACCGGCGGCGCAGCGAGCGCAGCCACGCGGAGCTGATCGCCACCGTCGCGCACGAGCTGCGCTCCCCGCTGACGTCCGTGAAGGGCTTCACCGCCACACTGCTGGCGAAGTGGGAGCGGTTCACCGACGACCAGAAGCGGCTGATGCTGGAGACGGTGCACGCCGACGCCAACCGCGTCACCCGGCTCATCGCCGAGCTGCTGGACATCTCCCGTATCGACTCCGGCCGGCTGGAGGTGCGCAAGCAGCGCGTCGACGTGGTTGCCGCGGTGCACCGGCACGTGGAGGCGCAGACCACCGCGGGCCAGGACCCGGCCCGCTTCCGTACCCTGGTACCGAGCGAGCTGCCCGACCTGTGGGCCGACCCCGACAAGGTCGACCAGGTGCTGGGCAACCTGCTGGAAAATGCCGTGCGGCACGGCGAGGGACTTGTCACCATCGAGGTGGCACCCGCCACTCTCAACCACGGCAGGGAAGGCACCCAGGTCACCGTGAGCGACGAAGGCCCCGGCATCCCGGAGGAGTCGATGAGCCGCGTCTTCACCCGCTTCTGGCGGGGTAGCAAGCGCGGCGGCACCGGCCTGGGGCTGTACATCGTCAAGGGCATCGTGGAGGCCCACGGCGGGATCATCACGGTCGGCCGCGCCCCCGGCGGCGGCGCCCGCTTTCGATTTACGTTGCCCGTCGGCGCCCCGGCCCACCTCGCCTGAGCAGCGGCCGCCCGCCCACGGGCCACACCCACGTCCACGCGCCTTGAGCTCCTGTCTCGCGGACCCCGCCCGCCTCCGGGCGGAGGACCGGGTCCGCGGTACAGGCTCTAGACTCGACCCCCGGCCCCTCGGCGACCCCGCTCTCCCCCAGAGCCTTCGGCCTGGGGGTACCCCCACACGCCGCGGCCGCCGGGTCGGGGCGCAGCCAGCCAACCGGAAGCACGGGAAGAGATGTCGGCACCGAACAAGTCGTACGACCCTGTCGAGGTCGAGGCACTGAAACCGGAAGAGATCGACCGGGTGCGCGACGAGGCGCTCGCCGCCATCGCCGCGGCCGGCGACCTCGCAGAGCTCCGCGAGGTGAAGATCGCC
>NZ_JACBXC010001259.1 GCF_013870535.1 Streptomyces phytophilus
CGTCGTCCAGCGCGGCGGCGAAGACGGGGTACGTCTGGTAGAGCTGGCGGCCCATGCCGGGGCGTTGCGCGCCCTGGCCGGAGAACAACACCGCCAACTTCCCCCCGCCGTCCGCCCCGTGATCGCCAGCCGTCCCGGTGACCACAGACGGGTGCTCCGCTCCCTCGGCCAGGGTGCGCAGTCCGGCTTGGGCCTGCTTCGCGTCCTCGGCGACGATCACCGCACGGTGCTCCAGCAGCGCGCGGGTGTGCGCCAGCGCGTACGGCACCTCCCGCGCCGACTGCTCCGGCAGGGCCCCCAGATGAGTGGCCAGCCGGTCGGCCTGCGCCAGCAACGCCGACGCCGACTGCGCCGAGACCAGCCAGGGCAGTACGCGCGCGGTCGGCTCGTTCGCGGGTGCCGCGGCGGTCCGCTCGCCCTCCTCGGCCGGTGCCTCTTCGAGGATGACGTGCGCGTTGGTGCCGCTCACGCCGAAGGAGGACACCCCCGCCCGGCGCGCCCGGCCACCCCGGGCCCATGGCCGCGACTCGGTGAGCAGCTCGACCGCGCCCTCGCTCCAGTCCACCTTCGTCGTCGGCTCGTCGGCGTGCAGGGTTTTCGGCAGCCGCTCGTGCGCCATCGCCTGGATCATCTTGATGATCCCCGCCACTCCGGCGGCGGCCTGGGCGTGGCCGATGTTCGACTTCAGCGACCCCAGCCACAGCGGCCGATCCTCGCCGGGCCGGTGCTGCCCGTACGTGGCGAGCAGTGCCTGCGCCTCGATGGGGTCGCCCAGCGTCGTGCCGGTGCCGTGCGCCTCCACCGCGTCCACGTCCGCCGCCGCCAGCCCGGCGTTCGCGAGCGCGGCGCGGATCACGCGTTGCTGCGAGGGGCCGTTGGGCGCGGTGAGGCCGTTGGACGCGCCGTCCTGGTTGACCGCGGAGCCGCGCACCAGCGCCAGCACCGGGTGTCCCAGTTCGCGGGCGCGCGAGAGCGGTTCGAGCAGCAGCAGCCCCACGCCCTCGGACCAGGCCGTGCCGTCCGCGCCGTCGCCGAACGCCTTGATCCGGCCGTCCGGTGCCAGCCCGCGCTGCCGGGAGAACTCCACGAACGTGTCCGGCGTGGCCATCACCGCCACACCGCCCGCCAGCGCCATCGTGCACTCGCCGCTCCGCAGCGCCTGCACCGCCAGATGCACCGCCACCAGCGACGACGAACACGCCGTGTCCACCGTCATCGCCGGACCCTCAAGGCCCAGCGTGTACGACACCCGCCCCGAGGCGACGCTGCCCGCCGTGCCGATGCCGAGGTAGCCCTCGGTTCCCTCCGGCAGGCGGCCCACACCGCTCGCGTAGTCGTGGTGCATGACGCCGGTGAAGACGCCTATCGCCGCGCCCTGGAGCGACGTCGGGTCGATGCCCGCACGTTCGAAGGTCTCCCACGACGTCTCCAGCACCAGCCGCTGCTGCGGGTCCATCGCCAGCGCCTCGCGCGGCGAGATGCCGAAGAACTCCGCGTCGAAGTCGCCCGAGTCGTGCAGGAAGCCGCCGTGGCGCGCGTACGACGTGCCGGGGTGGTCCGGGTCGTCGTCGAAGAGGCCGTCCAGGTCCCAGCCGCGGTTCTCGGGGAAGCCGGAGAGGACCTCGCCGCCCTCGGCGACCAGCCGCCACAGCTCCTCCGGCGTGGCCACCCCGCCCGGCAGCCGGCATCCCATCGCCACCACCGCCACCGGCTCGTCGTGCG